>NZ_JBEZKZ010000090.1:0-27262 GCF_040651895.1 Streptomyces sp. NPDC048352 | reverse complement strand
TATCTGGGTCGTGGGGCGCGTGCGCGCGGGCGGCGGGGGGTGGGGTTCCCGGGGGGGGGCCGGGGGACCTGTGTGGTCCCGGGGCCGCCCCTTTGTGTGCCCTCGGGGGTCGGCGCCGGGGGGCTCCGGGGCCCGGAGCCGGTGACAAGCCGCACAGGGCAAATCGGACCTACTAGGACCTCTCGTAGGTTTCGTTCTCCCGGTTTGTCCCTGCCCAGGCCCAGTACGGACGCCGTCAAGCCCTTGGAGATCCACCGGCCGGTTACGAGTCCGGGTAGTAAAAGGGACGTTTGGGGAAGGGCGGGGGCAGCGGTTACCAAGGTGGGGCAAGCCCGGCAGTGGCGGTTCGGACCGCAGCGCCGGGATCTTTCTTGCCCGAACACGCCTTGTCCCCGGCCCCGGAGGTCCCCACATGTCCGCGAAGCGCGTCAGCCCCCGCCGCACCCGTACCGCCCTCGCCGCCGCCGGTCTCGGCGTGGTGCTGGCCCTCGGGGCCGGAACGACCGCCGCCTTCGCCGACGAGGCCCCCAGCACCCTGTCCGCCTCCTCCGAGGTGGCCGCCGTCCAGGCCCAGGCCGAGGCGCAGGCCAAGGCCGCGGCCGCCAAGGCGGCCGCCGCGAAGACCGCCGCTGCCAAGGCCGCTGCCAAGGCCGCCGCGAAGACGTCGCTGTGGGCCAAGCCCGTCGAGGGCTACACGCTCTCCGCCACCTTCGGCAAGGGCGGCAGCATGTGGGCGCACAAGCACTCCGGCCAGGACTTCGCCGTCCCCACCGGCACCCCGGTCAAGGCCGCGGCCGCCGGCACCGTCGTCAAGGCCGGCCCGAACGGCGGCGGCGACGGCCCCGCGTACGGCAACGCCATCGTGATCCGGCACGCGAACAACACGTACTCCCAGTACGCGCACCTGTCGAGGATCCAGGTGAAGATCGGCCAGAAGGTCTCCGCCACCCAGCGGATCGCCCTCTCCGGCAACACCGGGAACTCCAGCGGCCCCCACCTGCACTTCGAGATCCGCACCACCCCGAACTACGGCTCGGCCGTCAACCCGGTGGCCTTCCTGCGCAAGGCCGGCGTCACCGTCTGACCCGCCACGGGCGGCCCGCCACGGGCCGGCCCGGGGGAACCGACCCGCTCCGGGCTCAGATGAGCCAGGAGTGGGTCGGCTTCGTCTTGCCGGTCTTGTTGTTCTTCAGGCCCGTGATCTGCTCCTGGCCCAGCGCCTGGTCGAAGATCCGGATGTGGTCGAGCGGGCCGTCCCAGGCCGCGCTCCAGATCCCGTGGTGACGGGCCCGGCCCAGCTGGAGCGGTCCGGGTCCGGCCCAGATGCCCGAGACCTGCGCCTGGCCGGCCTGCTTGTCGTCCACCCACAGCGCGATGGTCTTCTTCTCCGCGTCGTAGGTCCCCGTCAGCAGCGCCCACTGCCGCGTGGTGTCCACGGTGTCCACGACCACCTGCTGCGCGGTCGCCGCCTGGCCCTTGTCGCCGGTCTGCACCCGGAACACCCAGGCCTTCTTGCCGTTGACGACCTCGAAGCCCAGCTCGAACGAGTACGAGACCCCGTCGCCCTGGCTCACCGCCATCCGCGAGCCGGTCTCGGCCACGTTGTAGGCGCGGGTGGAGACGGTGAAGCTCTTCGTGACGTCCACGGCGGCCTCCGCGCCCTGGGCGTAGGAGTCCGCCGTGCCCTTGAAGCGGACCTCGGTCCGCTTGGCCAGCTCGCCCAGTGAGGCGCCGGGGCCGAGGGCTATGCCCATCTTCCCGCTGCGGTCGCGCAGCAGGTTCGGCTCGCCCGGCACGGTGGGGGAGTCGTCCTCGGGGGTCTTGTCCGGGGACTGGGACGGGTTGCCCGACCCGCTCGGTGATCCCGAGGAGGCCGCCGGCGGCGGGTCGTTCTTCCCGTCCGGCCCGCCCAGTACGAACCAGCTCGCGCCACCCGCCACCAGGACCACCGCGAGCGCCGCGATGCCGATGGTCAGCCGCTTGCGCTTGCGCCGGCTGGCCTCGGTGGCGTCGGCCATCGCCTGCCAGTCCGGGGTGGAGGCGGAGCCGAAGGCTTCGGGTACCGGCGGCGGGAACGTTTCGTCCGCCGGCGGCGGCCCGAAGCCCTGCCCCGGCTGCGGCGCCGGCGCCGGCTGGTAGGGGTTCGACTGCCCAGGCTGGGGATAGCCGTACCCGCCGGAGGCGGGGCCGGGCTGGGGGCTGTTCGGGCGATCCGTACCGTCAGTCATGGCACGGATGCTAGAACATCGCCGCGTACCCGAAAGAGCCCCGCCCCCGGCCCCCGGCGTCCGCCGCCCGCTCCGCCCCCGTGAGGAACCGGGGTCAGCCCGGCAGCTGGACGATCGGGAAGCTCCCCGTCGCCGTCGGCGCGTGCTCCGGCAGCCACAGCACCGCCACCGCCCCCGCCGCCGCGCCCTCGGCCTCCGCGCCGCCCGGCGCCGCGACGTTGCGGAACGTCAGCCGGGCCCCCAGGACCCGCGCCTGGCCCTCCGCGATGGTCAGCCCGAGCCCGTGGCCGACCCCCGCCCGGTCCGTCGAGCCGGTCCGGAAGCGGCTCGGGCCCTCTCGGAGCAGCGCCTCGGGGAAGCCCGGCCCGTGGTCCCGGACGCGGACGACCCGGCCCTCGACGTCGACCTGGATCGGCGCCCGCCCGTACCGCGAGGCGTTGGCCAGCAGGTTCCCGAGGATCCGCTCCAGCCGGCGCGGGTCGGTGCTGACGATCTCGTCCGCGACGACCCGTACCGAGGCCTCCGGCATCAGCGACGACACCCGCCGGCTCACGAACTCGCCGAGCGCCACGTCCTGCAGCTCGGCCCGCTCGGACGCGCTGTCCAGCCGGGCCACCTCCAGTACGTCCTCCACCAGGACGCGCATCGCCTGGGCGCGGTCGCGCACGAGCTCGGTCGGCCGGCCCGGGGGCAGCAGTTCCGCCGCCGTCAGCAGGCCCGTCACCGGCGTCCGCAGCTCGTGCGCGATGTCCGCCGTCACCCGCCGCTCGGCCTCCAGCCGCTGCTGGAGGGCGTCCGCCATGGCGTCCACGGCCCGCGCGAGGTCGTCCGTCTCGTCCCGTACGACACCGCCCACGGCGTCCCGTACACGTACCTCCGGATCCCCGTGCGCCACCCGCTGCGCGGCGGCCGCGGCCTGCCGCAGCCGGCGCGAGATCTGCCCGCCGATGAGCACGCCCAGCGCCGACCCGCCGATCACCACGGCCAGGGAGCCGACGACCAGGGCCCGGTCCAGGTCCCGCACCATGTTCGCGCTCTCGCGGAAGGGGTGGTGCATGGACAGCACCTGCCCGTTGCCGAGCGGCACGGCCGCCCACACCTCGGGGACCCGCTTCGGGGACTCGTGGATGTAGGTGCCGCGCCGCCCCGAGCGGGCCTTGTCGCGCAGCTCGCCGGGCAGCTCGGGGTCGTTGACCTTGGCGCCCCAGATCGGCTTGCGCCCGGCGTCGGGGGTACGGGAGATGTACTGGACCCGCTCCAGCTCCTGGTCGCGGGCGCTCTCCAGCATCGACACGCGGGCAGCGCTGTGCACCACCAGGCTCAGCGCGAGCGCGGTGAGCGCGCCGACGGCGGCGATGGCGAGCGTGATCTTCCAGCGGATCCCCGTGCGGAGGGTGACGCGCCTCATGTGGTTCTACTCATGCCTTGAGCTTGTATCCGAAGCCGCGGACCGTCTCGATCCGGTCCTGCCCGATCTTGGTGCGCAGCCGCTGTACGTGGACGTCCACGACGCGGGTGTCGCCGCCCCAGTCGTAGTCCCAGACGCGCTCCAGGAGCCGGTCGCGGGACAGGACGGTGCCGGGCGCGGAGGAGAACTCCAGCAGCAGCCGCATCTCGGTGGGGGTCAGGGCGACGGGGGCGCCGGCCTTGCGGACCTCCATGCCCTCGGTGTCGACTTCGAGGTCGCCGAAGGACAGCACCCCGCGCGCGTCGGAGCCGTCCGCGTCGGACGCCCCGCGCGCGCCGTTCTGCGGGCCGCCGGCGTGGCCGAAGCGGCGCAGCACGGCGCGGATGCGGGCGACGAGGACCGAGCCGTCGAAGGGCTTGGTGACGTAGTCGTCCGCGCCCGCCTCCAGGCCCAGGACCACGTCGATGGAGTCGGCGCGCGCCGACAGCATGATCACGGGGACGGTGGACTCGTCGCGGATGCGGCGGCACAGGCTCACGCCGTCCATGCCGGGCACCATCACGTCGAGCAGTGCGATGTCCGGCCGGTCGGCCCGGAAGGACTCCAGGCCGGACAGGCCGTCGGGCATGGCGGTGACCACGAACCCGTCGCGCTCCAGCGCCAGGGTCGTGGCCTCGCGGATGACGTCGTCGTCCTCCACGAACAGCACGTGGGTCTCGGCCATGCCCAGCCTCACTCCGGTTCTTCCGCTCGGTCGTCGTTCTGTTCGGTCAGCTCTTCGGCGAGACGGCCGGGGCCGGCTGCATCCCGGGGTTGTACACGTTGCTGTACTCGGAGTGGACCCGGTCCTGCTCGGTGAACCGCTCGCCGTTCCAGCGGTACGTGATGATGTCCTCGCCCGAGGGTTCGGAGGGCGCCGCGTCCTGCCCGTACACGGGCTTGCTGACCACCAGGTCGCCCCGGTCGATCTCCGCGTAGACCGGCTTCTGCTCGTCCGCGAACACATTCTCGTACGCCCCGCCGTCCGACCGGTACACGTACGACCCGCGCCCCAGGGCGTCGGCGCAGGACAGGACGTTGACGACGACGTCGGTCAGGGTGCCGCCGGTGATCTTCCCGTAGCTCACGTCGATCGGGTACTCCTTGCCCGTGCAGGGCTTGAGGTCCCGCTTGATCTCGGCGCTGACCTTGGGGTCGGCCTTCAGCAGGGCCACCGGGTCGACCCGCTTGACCGGGCCGGCGGTGGACGCGGCGGGGGAGTGGCCCGGGGCCGGAGGCTTGGAAGCGGCGCCCGTGGGCTGGTTGCTGCGCGCCACCGGGTCGGTGCGCGCGGGGCCGCCGTCGCGCAGTCCGGTGCCGCCGGTGGAGCATCCGGCCGCGAACAGCACTGTGCCGACGAGGACGACCGTCCCCGCCGACATGAGCACCACCGAGCCTCTGCCGCCCGGATTCTGGCCGTTCAGGCCGCGCACCGCTCCCGCCCCTCGTAGCGCGTGGTGTGGTCACCGCGTTCCAGGGCACGCATGTCCAGGTCCCGGCTCTCCAGCTCCTGGCGGAGCCTGGCCAGGGCGCGGTGCAGTGTGCTCTTCACGGTTCCCGCCGACATACCGAGCGCCGCGGCCGTCTCCTCGGTGCTCATCTGCTCCCAGTGTCGCAGCACCACGACGCTGCGCTGCTTGGGCGCGAGCACCTTGAGGATGTCCATGAGCAGGGCGCGGTCGGCGCGCTGGTCCGAGCCGTCCTCGACGCGGGCGTCCGGGAGCTGCTCGGTGGGGACCTCGTCGAGCTTGCGGGCGCGCCACCACTCGGTACGGGTGTTGATCATGACCCGGCGCAGGTAGGCGTCGGCCAGGGACTTGTCGGCGATGCCCTCCCAGCGGCCGTAGGTGCGCACGAGGGCGGTCTGGAGCAGGTCCTGGGCGTCGGTCGGGTCGGGGACCAGGCGCCGGGCGCTTCGCAGCAGGGCGTCCTGCCGGGTGCGTACGTACTCCTCGAACTCGAGTACCTCTCCGTGCGCCATGCAGACCGCCTCCACTGCGTCCCCGTCTCCGCTGTCTTCCGGATCCGAAGGTACGGAGGGGTTGTCACGGCACTGTGCGGGTCAGCCTGCGGTGGGCGCACGGACACCCGTAGGTTGTGTAACAGTGCCGGTGAGCTGCGGTTTCCCGGACTCAAACGGAATCTTCGAGTCAACTTCGAGTGAATCCCGAGGGCGTGCCGGAGCGCTGGGCGATCCGTCGCAGGAGGCCGGGCGGGGCGCCGGGCGGGACGCCGGGCAGAGGCCGGCGGCGCTGCCGTCGGCCCTGCTCCCGGCCCTGCTCCCGGCCCTGCCCCCGGCCCGGGTGCCGGGCGCGGCCGTCAGCTCTGCGTGCGCCCCTGCGGCAGCCGGTACGTGTCGTGCGCGAGGGGCTCCACCAGCCCGTCGGACACCAGCCCGTCCAGCGCCCGGGCCCGCTGCACCGGCTCGTCCCAGACCGTGTCGAGCACCGCCTGCGGAACGGGCCCCACCGCCTCCCGGAGCACCGCCAGCAGCTTGCCGCGCACCTGCCGGTCGGTCCCGGCGTACGTCTGCCCGCGCCGCGGCGGCCCGTCGTGCGCGGGCTTCCCCGCGAGCCGCCACGCGCACAGCCCCGCCACCGGGCAGCGGGCGCAGTCCGGGCTCTTGGCGGTGCACACCAGCGCGCCGAGCTCCATGGAGGCCGCCGCCCAGCGGGCCGCCGTCCCCTCGTCCTCGGGCAGCAGCTCCCGCGCCAGACGCCGCTCGGCGGCGGTGGTGGCGTTCGGCGGGTACTCGACCCCGGTCGCGGCGCGCGCGAAGACCCGGCGGACGTTCGTGTCCAGCACCGCGTGCCGCTGCCCGTACGCGAAGGAGGCCACCGCGGCGGCCGTGTACTCGCCGATCCCGGGCAGCGCGAGCAGCTGCGCGTGGTCCCGCGGTACGTCGCCGCCGTGCCGTTCCGTTATCGCCGCGGCCGCGCCGTGCAGGCGCAGGGCCCGGCGGGGGTAGCCGAGGCGCCCCCAGGCCCGTACGGCCTCACCCGGCGCCTCGGCGGCCAGATCGGCGGGCCGGGGCCACCGGGCGAGCCACTGCTCGTACACCGGCAGCACCCGGCTGACGGGGGTCTGCTGCAGCATGAACTCGCTGACCATCACCCCCCAGGGGCCGGCCTCGGGGCGGCGCCAGGGAAGGTCGCGGGCGTGCTCGTCGAACCACGCGATGACGGGGGTGTGCAGCGCGGAGGCGGGTGATGCGGAGGTGTGTGATGGGGATGCAGTCATGACAGACGGCATCCTGGCACGTTTCAGGGCCGGCGCGCGGGGCCCGGACCGGTGAACCAGACGGCCGCGCGGTTCCCGCTCCCCTGGACGGCGGTGGTGATGCCGGTCATCGGACCGGTCAGCGCCGCCACGGCGAGCACGGCCAGCGAAGCGCCCAGCAGCAGCCCCATGCCGACGTCGTGCGGGTAGTGCACCCCGACGAAGACCCGGGAGAAGGCCATCAGCAGCCCCATGGGCACGGTCAGCCACGCGAGGCGGGGCGCCGCCAGCGCCAGCGCGACGGCGGCCGCGCCCGCGATGGCGGAGTGGTTGCTGGGGAAGGACCAGTCCCCGTACGGCGGGCACGGGATCAGGGAGACGGCCGCCCCGGCCACCGCCCGGCAGGGCCGCTCCTCGTCGACGGTCGACTTCACCACCTCGGAGGCGACGTACACGAGCGCGGTGACCAGCGGCGCGAGGACGGCCAGCGCGAGCGCCCGCGGGTCGCCGCCCCGCCCGCGCGCCCGCCACCACACGGCTATGTAGAGCGGACTGAAGAGCAGGAGGCCGTATTCGGTCCAGACCTCGACGGCCGACTGCACCCAAGGGGGCGTGGCGTGGGCGAAGTCGGTGATGTCGCGATAGAGGTCGGAGCTGTCCATGGTGACTGACCGTACTGGGCGGCCCGCTCCGGCCTCACCGGACCCCTGGCCGGTATTCGGCGCTGCCGGGTCCTCCCGCAGGATGATCATCGGCAAAACCTGCCGGACAAGCGGCATGTGGGGCACGGAACGCGGCATGAGTTCTCGTAAGGTTCGGTGCGTGGGATCTCTGCGCAATCCGGTCGGGCCGCTCCCCTCCTCCATTTACTGGCGGCGGAGGGCCGTGCTGGCGTCCGTCGCCGCGCTCGTCGCGCTGCTCGCCGTATGGGTCGTCAGTTCCGGTGGCGGGAAGACGAGTACGAACGGCAAGGGCGGCGGTGACGGCGCCCGGCCGCCGAAGACCATCACGCCGGGCCCCTCCGGTACGGGCCCGGCGATCAGTCAGGCCCCCGGTGGGCGCGGCGACTCGGGCTCCGGTCCGGGCTCCTCGGGCCCGGGCAAGAACGGCGAGCCGGGCGGCGCGGGCGCCAACTCCGGTACGGACGGCTCCGCTTCCGGTTCGGCGGGCTCGTCCGGCTCGTCCGGCTCCTCCCCCGCCCAGGTCCCGGCGGACTCACCGCTGCCGACGTGCCCGGCGGGCGTGGTGCAGTGGGAGGTCAAGAGCGTGAAGAACGAGTACGAGACGAACGAGAAGCCCCGCCTCGAACTGACCGTCCGCAACACCTCCGGCAGCACCTGCAAGTTCGGCCTCGGCCCGAAGCAGGCGGTCGTGACCATCTTCCAGACGACGGGCGCCAAGGCCGTCTGGTCCTCCGCCGACTGCCCGGCGGGCCCGGCCAACGCCTTCTACCGGCTGCCGGCGCAGGGCGAGACGAAGCAGTCGGTGGAATGGGACCGCAAGCCGAGCGCGGCGGACCAGTGCCAGAACCCCCCGCAGGGCAACCCGGCCCCGGACACCTACGTGGTCGAGGTCAAGTCCCCGGGCCTCCCGGTGGCCCGCACCTCGTTCGTCCTGAAGCAGGACTGACCTTTTCGACGCGGTCCTCGCACCGCTCAGCGCCGGCGCGCCTCAAACTCCAGCCCGCGCGGCGTTTGAGCGCACCGGGCGCGGAGCGCACGGTATCGGGGTCAGGGGCAGCGCCCCTGGGAACGGTGGAAGGGCGGGGAGGGGCAAGCCCGCGCAGCGGCACCGCACCACCGCGCCGGCTACACGTACCGTTCGAGGATCGAGGATTCCGCCAGCCGCGAGAGCCCCTCGCGCACGCTGCGCGCCCGCGCCTCGCCGACGCCGTCCACCGTCTGGAGGTCGTCCACGCTGGCGGCCAGCAGCTTCTGCAGACCGCCGAAGTGCTCCACCAGCCGCTCGATGATCGCCCCCGGCAGCCTCGGCACCTTCGCCAGCAGCCGGTACCCGCGGGGCGACACCGCGGAGTCCAGGGTCTCCGGCGAGCCCGTGTACCCCAGCGCCCGCGCCACGATCGCCAGCTCCAGCAGTTCCGGATGCGTCAGCGCGTCCAGGGCCGGCAGCGCCTCCTCCACCGTGCGGGAACGCTTTGCCGTCGGTTCCGGAACGTAGTCCCGGATCACCAGCTCCCGCTCCTGCTCGATGCCGACCGTCAGCTCGTCCAGCTGGAGCGACAGCAGTCGCCCGTCCGTGCCCAGTTCGACCACGTACTCGGCGATCTCGGTCGCGATCCGGCGGACCATTTCCAGCCGCTGCGCGACGGCGGTGACGTCGCGGACGGTGACCAGGTCCTCGATCTCCAGCGCCGACAGCGTGCCCGCGACCTCGTCCAGGCGCAGCTTGTACCGCTCCAGTGTGGCCAGCGCCTGGTTCGCCCGGGAGAGGATCGCCCCGGACTCCTCCAGGACCCGCCGCTCGCCGTCGACGTACAGGGCGATCAGCCGCATCGACTGCGACACCGACACCACCGGGAAGCCGCACTGCTTGGAGACGCGGTCCGCCGTGCGGTGACGGGTGCCCGTCTCCTCCGTCGGGATCGACGCGTCGGGCACCAGCTGCACGCCGGCCCGCAGGATCTTGGTGATGTCCTTGTCCAGGATGAGCGCCCCGTCGAGCTTGCACAGCTCGCGCAGCCGGGTCGCGGTGAACTCCACGTCCAGCACGAAGCCGCCGGTGCACATCGCCTCGACGGCCTTGTCCATGCCGAGGACGATCAGGCCGCCCGTGTTGCCGCGGACGATCCGCTCCAGCCCGTCGCGCAGCGGCTGACCGGGCGCGACCGCGCTCAGCGAGGCGCGCATCAGCGCCTCGTGCTTGGAGCTCGCGCCGGACTTCCCGGGTGCTGCTGCCCCGTCCTTGGCTGCCACTGCACTCCTCCGGTCGCGGGTTGCGCCGCCGCGTACGGCCGGGCGGACCAGCAGAAAGTCTACCGGCGCGGGCTGTGCGCCCGCCGGGGCTTAACCCCTACCGCCGCCGCGAGGCCCCGTACGGGCGCTGCGCCCCGGCCCCCGGCCCGGCCCCGCGGCCACCCCCGCCGGCCCGCTGACCTGCCCTTCGACCCGTCTGCGGAGTCCAGGATTCCGCTGCCGGTCCGCCGCCCGGGCGCCGCCGCCGCGCCGCTATTCCGCCGCCGCCCGCTCCCTGGCCGGCGTACGGGAACGCCCGCGCGGCAGGACCCGCAGCGCGTCCCCCATGTCCGCGACCTCGGTCACCTTCATCCCCGCCGGCACCTTGCCCGGGTCCGCCGGGACCAGCGCGTGCGTGAAGCCGAGCCGGTGGGCCTCGGCCAGGCGCCGCTGCACGCCGGTCACCCGCCGCACCTCGCCGGCCAGGCCGACCTCCCCGATGGCGACCAGGTTCTTCGGCAGGGGCACGTCACTGGCCGCCGAGGCCAGGGCCAGCGCGATCGCCAGGTCCGCGGCCGGCTCGGTCAGCTTCACCCCGCCCACGGTGGCGCTGTAGATGTCCCGCTTGCCCAGCGCGGTGATCCGGCCGCGCTGCTCCAGCACCGCCAGCATCATGGAGACGCGCGAGGTCTCCAGGCCCGAGGTGGTGCGGCGCGGGGAGGGGATCTGGGAGTCGACGGTCAGCGCCTGCACCTCGGCGACCAGCGGGCGCTTGCCCTCCAGGGTCACGGTCAGGCAGGTGCCCGGCACCGCCTCGGCCCGCCGGGTGAGGAACAGCCCGCTGGGGTCGGCGAGCCCGGTGATGCCCTCGTCGTGGAGCTCGAAGCAGCCGACCTCGTCCGTGGCCCCGTAACGGTTCTTCACGCCGCGCACCAGGCGCAGCCGGGCGTGCCGGTCGCCCTCGAAGCTGAGCACCACGTCCACCAGGTGCTCCAGCAGGCGGGGGCCGGCGATGGCCCCGTCCTTGGTGACGTGGCCGACGAGGAGGGTGGCCATGCCCCGCTCCTTCGACGCGCGGATCAGCGCGCCGGCGACCTCCCGCACCTGCGCCATGCCGCCGGGCGCGCCGTCGATCTCGGGGGAGGCGATGGTCTGCACGGAGTCCAGGACCAGCAGCGACGGCCGCACCGCGTCCAGGTGGCCCAGCACGGCGGACAGGTCGGTCTCGGCGGCGAGGTAGAGGTGGTCGTCGAGGGCGTTGATCCGGTCGGCCCGCAGCCGCACCTGGCTCGCGGACTCCTCGCCGGTGACGTACAGGGTGCGGTGGTCCCCACTGGCCGCCTTCGCCGCGACGTCCAGCAGCAGCGTCGACTTGCCGACGCCCGGCTCGCCCGCCAGCAGCACCACCGCGCCGGGCACCAGGCCGCCGCCCAGGACGCGGTCCAGCTCGTCCACCCCGGTGCTGCGGGCGGTCGCGGTCCTGCCGTCGACCTGGGCGATGGGCAGTGCCGCGGCCGAGACGCGCCCGGCCGCGGTGGTCCGCACGGCGGGCGTGCCGATCTCCTCGACGGTCCCCCACGCCTGGCACTCGGGGCACCGGCCGAGCCATTTCGCGGTGGCCCAGCCGCACTCGGAGCAGCGGTAGGACGGCCGGTCCTTGGCGGATGAGCGAGATGTACGGGCAGCCATGCGGCCCACCGTAGCCGCCGCCACCGACAACGCCCGACCGGTCCGGAGGGCGGGCGGCTCCAGCCGCGGCTCCGGCCCCGGCTCCGGCCCCCGGCGGATCCCGGCTTGCGACGGCGGTGGATCCCGGCCGGGGGGCGGTGGATGCGCGGTCGGCGTGCTCCCGCGTCAGGCGCGCTGTCAGCCGACGGGCGATCTGTTCACCCGTAAGGGCTAAAACCCCGGAAGGCTTCCGGGGCGTTACCGGCGCGCCGCCTACGGTTCGCCAGGTGAACAGCAGCGACCAGGGAGACCCCGTATCGCGCACCGGCGCACACCCGGCGCACGGGCGCACGTCCCGAGCGGGTTGGGCGGGTCCGGCGGCCGATACGGGTGGTGCGGAGGATACGACTGTTGCCGGTGGTGCCACCGATGCGGTAGGGGCGGCAGGGGCGCGTGGGGCGACCGGTGCCCCCGGCACGGCCGAGCCCCCGCCCCTCCGGCACGAGCCCTATCTCGACGGGCTCTTCACGTACTGCCTGTCGGTGCTGTGCGACCACGACGCCGCCACCGACGTCCTCGGAGACGTCCTCGCCGTCGCCGAACGGCACCCCGGCCGGTGCCCCGACGAGGGCCACCGCCGGGCCTGGCTGTACGCGCTCGCCCGCTGGGCCTGCCTGCGCCGGCTGGCCGAGCAGCGGCGCGCGCGGCAGGGGGCGCATTCCACCCGGCGCACACCGGAGCACGCCGACACCGCGCGTGCGCCCCGGGCGCACCGCCCGCTCGACGTGAGCGCCTACCGCCGCACCGAGCTCGCCCGGCTCGCCTGGCCCGAGGCCGCCGGAACCACCCCCGAGCAGCGCGAAGCCCTCGAACTCGCCGTCCGCCACCGCCTCGGCGTCCCGGAACTCGCCGCCGTCATCGGCACCGCCCCCACCGCCGCCCGGGAGCTGCTCTCCGGCGCGGCCTGCGAGGTGGAGCGCACCCGCGCCGCCCTTGCCGTGGTCGAGACCGCCGACTGCCCGGCCGTCTCCCGCATCACCGGCGACGACGGTGACGGCCAGGTCCTGCTGTCCACCACCCTGCGCGCCGAGCTCGTCCGGCACGTCGACGACTGCCCGCGCTGCCGCCGCGTCGCCGAACGCGTCGGTGCCGGGGCGCCGTGGCCCGGCACCGGCGGCATCGACGCCGCCCTCCCGCTCGTCCCCGCGCCGCGCCCCGCCGTCCACGCCGCCATGCTGCGCTCCGGCCGGCGCCGCGGCGGCCGCCCCGGCCCGCGCTTCGACCGGACCGGCTTCCCGATGGACCCCAAGGACCGCGCCGCCCGCCGCGACCGGCTCCGGGCCCGGGCGGTGACCACCACCGTCGTCGCCACCGTCGTCGCCGCGCCCGTGCTCGCCCTGTGGGCCGCGTACCGGGGCGCCCCCGCCACCGGCGAGCCCGTCGGGGGCGACGGCACCCGCATCTCCGCCAGCGAATCGGAGATCCCGCCCCCCGCCGGGGGCCGCCCCCTCACCGCGTACGAGAACACCGGCAACACCGCCCACACCACCGGCGAGCCCGGCTTCGCCTCCGGCAGCGAAGCCCCCGACGTCTCCGTCGAGGTCATCAGCGCCGGCGCCCCGGCCACCCCCGACGCCGGCGGCCCGGGCGCGCCCGGCCGCCTCACCGTCGCCGCCACCACCCGCGGCGGCACCACCCTGCTCACCCTCAGCGCCTCCGGCGGGAGCCCGGTCGACTGGCGGCTCTGGTCGGACGCCCCGTGGCTGCGCGCGAGCCAGACGGCGGGGACGCTGGCGCCCGGAGAATCGGTCACCCTGCGGATCACCGTCGACACCGCGGCCCAGCCCGTCGGCGCCTGGACGGCCCGGGTCGGCGTGGACCCCGGCGGGGCGGTGGTCTCCCTCCAGGGCCGCGGCCGCCCCGCGCCCGCCACCGATCCGACCCCTCCCGCCCCCGAACCGACCCCGACGCCGACCCCGACCCCGCCGGCCCCGGATCCCGACCCGACGCCCACGCCGCCGGCCCCGGACCCCGACCCGACCCCGACCCCGGCGCCCACCCCGGCCCCGACGGACACCGCGAGCCCGGAGCCGGCCCCAGGAGGAACGGTTTCTCCCGGCTCGCCGCCGGGGGCCTGAGGCAGCGCCCGCCTCAGGCCCCCGACGGCGCGTTCCGGCTACGCCGGGTCGGCGGGTTGCGGTGCCAGCCGGCTACGCCGGGTCGGCGGGGTGCGGCGCCATCGGAAGCAGCGAGGCCAGCCGCGCCTCGCACAGCTTCACCAGCTCCGCGTACGCCTCCGCGCCCATCAGCTCCGTCAGCTCCGCCCGGTACGACACGTACACCGGCTGACCGGCACCGTGCGCCGAGGTCGCCGACGTGCACCACCAGTGCAGGTCGTGGCCGCCCGGGCCCCAGCCGCGCCGGTCGTACTCGCCGATCGACACCTGAAGGACGCGGGTGTCGTCCGGCCGGTCGATCCAGTCGTACGTCCGCCGGATGGGCAGCTGCCAGCACACGTCCGGCTTGGTCTCCAGCGGCTCCTGGCCGCTCCGGAGCGCCAGGATGTGCAGGGAGCAGCCCGCGCCGGCCGGGAAGCCGGGCCGGTTCAGGAAGATGCAGGCGCCGTCCCAGCGGCGGGTCTGCTTCTCCCCGTCGTCGTCGAACTGCGTCCAGCCGGACTCGCTGCCGACGTCGTGGAACTGCCACAGCTCGGGCGTGAGCCGGGCGACGTGCTCGGCGACCCGCTTCTCGTCGTCCTCGTCGGAGAAGTGCGCGCCCAGGGTGCAGCAGCCGTCGGCCGCGCGCCCCGCCTGGATGCCCTGGCAGCCGCTGCCGAAGATGCACGTCCATCGGGAGGTGAGCCAGGTCAGGTCACAGCGGAAGACCTGCTCCTCGTCGGCGGGATCGGGGAACTCCACCCAGGCCCTGGGGAAGTCGAGGCCCTTCTCGTCCGACACCTTGTTCTTCGCCCCGCCCTTGATCGGGTGGGCGTTCTTGCCGGCCTTCTTCGTATGTGGCACAAGCCAAGCGTAAGCGCCCCTTCCGCCACCGCTCCGCGTGCCGCCCAGTAGCGTTTCCCGTATGAGACTCGGTGTCCTCGATGTGGGTTCGAACACGATCCACCTGCTGGTGGTGGACGCGCACCCCGGCGCGCGCCCCCAGCCCGCGCACTCGCACAAGGTCCAGCTGCGGCTGGCGGAGCTGCTCGACGAGCGCGGCGCGGTCAGCCCCGAGGGGGTCGAGCGCCTGGTCTCCGTGATCGCCGGCGCGGTGCAGGCCGCCGAGGACAAGGGCTGCGAGGACGTACTGCCGTTCGCGACCAGCGCCGTACGAGAGGCCCCGAACGCCGACGAGGTCCTCGCCCGCGTCAAGGCCGAGACCGGTATCGAGCTGCCGGTGCTCAGCGGTGAGGACGAGGCGCGGCTGACCTTCCTGGCGGTCCGGCGGTGGTTCGGCTGGTCGGCCGGCAAGCTGCTGGTCCTCGACATCGGCGGGGGCTCGCTGGAAGTGGCGTTCGGCATGGACGAGGACCCGGACGCGGCCGTCTCCCTCCCCCTGGGCGCGGGCCGCCTCACCTCGGCCTGGCTCCCGGGCGACCCGGCGGACCCGGCGGACGTGAAGGCCCTGCGGCGGCACGTGCGGGCGCAGATCGCGCGGACGGTCGGCGAGTTCAGCCGCTTCGGGGCGCCGGACCACGTGGTGGCGACGTCGAAGACCTTCAAGCAGCTGGCCCGCATAGCGGGCGCCGCCCGCGAGGCCGACGGGCTGTACGTGCAACGGGACCTGACCCGCAAGTCCCTGGAGGAGTGGGTTCCCCGCCTGACGGCGATGACCACGTCCCAGCGCGCCGCCCTCCCGGGCGTCTCGGAGGGCCGCGCCGCCCAGCTGCTGGCGGGCGCGCTGGTGGCGGAGGCGGCGATGGACCTCTTCGGGGTGGACGACCTGGAGATCTGCCCCTGGGCCCTGCGCGAGGGCGTCATCCTGCGCCGGCTGGACCACCTGCCGTAGGGCGGGGTGCGGGGGACCGCGTCAGAGCTGGTCCGGGGGCTTCCCGCCGGCCGCGTCCCACGCCTGCGGGCTGTGGCGGTGGTTGCGGTGGCCCGCCGTGAGGACCGCCCGGAGCCGGGGGAGGTGTTCCGTGGCCGGGGGGAGGCGCAGGCGGTCGAGGAGGGTGAGGGCCTGCGGAGGGTCCAGGTCGCCGTAGAGGTCGTGGTAGCCCGCGAGGAGGGCCTTGAAGAGGGGGGCGTGCAGGGCCGGGAGGCGGGCGGCCGTCTCGTACGCGAGGTGCTTGGCCTCCCACGGGACCGGGCCCGAGTCGGCCAGGACGCGGGACGCCCGGCGCAGGGCGGGCGGTGTGGGGGCGGCCACGATGGCCGCGATGTCGTTGCCCAAGACCTCCGCGAAGGCCGTGGCGCTGGTGGTGCGGTCCTCGAACCAGTCGACCCACAGGGAGTAGCGGACGGGTTCCGGGTCCCGTTCCGCCTCCAGGCGGGTGCGGTAGCCCTCCCAGAGGGGGCCCGCGGGCAGCGGGCCGTACGGGCCGTCGTGCGCCATGCCGATCTCGCAGGTCACCCAGTACTCGCCGAGCAGGTCGAGCAGGCCGAAGGCCATCCGTACCGCCGCCGCCTCGTCGAGGTCCTCGTCGACGAAGACCTCGCAGGCGTAGGCGTGGGCGATCTCGTTGGCGGTACGGGGACCGCCGGGCCCGTCCGGGTCGGTCCAGCCCCCGGGGGTCTCGACGACCCCGCGGTCGGCCAGCCATCGCCGGGCCCGGGCGACCGCTTCGGTTTCCATCCGGAAAGTATGACGAGAGTGCCGCCGGGTACGCCCCGCCGGGGAGGGGCCCCGTAATCTGTCCCCGTGGCAGATCCACTCCGTATCCCGAGCAGCCGGACCCCGAAGGTCGCCCTGTCCACCGCCTCCGTGTACCCGGAGACCACGGCGACCGCCTTCGAGATCGCCGCCCGCCTCGGCTACGACGGCGTGGAGGTCATGGTCTGGACGGACCCGGTCAGTCAGGACGTCGACGCCCTGCGCCGGCTGTCGGACCACCACGGGGTGCCGGTCCTCGCCGTGCACGCGCCCTGCCTCCTCATCACCCAGCGGGTGTGGTCCACCGACCCGTGGACCAAGCTCCAGCGGGCCCGGGCGGCGGCCGAGCGGCTCGGGGCGTCCACCGTCGTCGTGCACCCGCCGTTCCGCTGGCAGCGGCAGTACGCGCGGGACTTCGTCTCCGGGATCTGGCGGATGGCCGACGAGACCGACGTCCGCTTCGCCGTCGAGAACATGTACCCCTGGCGCTACCGGGACCGCGAGATGCTCGCGTACGCGCCCGAGTGGGACGTGTCGAAGGACGACTACCGGCACTTCACCGTCGACCTGTCGCACACCGCCACCGCGCGCGCCGACGCCACCGCGATGGTCGACCGGATGGGGGACCGGCTGGCGCACGTCCACCTCGCCGACGGGAACGGTTCGGCGAAGGACGAGCACCTGGTCCCCGGACGCGGTACGCAGCCCTGCGCCGAGCTGCTGGCCGGGCTGGCCCGCAGCTCCTTCGACGGGCACGTGGTGATCGAGGTCAACACGCGCCGGGCGATGTCCTCCGCCGAGCGGGAGGCCGACCTCGCCGAGGCGCTGGCCTTCACGCGCACGCACCTCGCGAAGCCGGCCGGGCGCCGGTGAGCGAGCCCGCGAAGCGGCGGCGCGGTCCCGGCCGGCCCCGCCAGGACGAGGCCGACGACGGCCCGGGCACGCAGGAGCGCATCCGCCTCGCCGCCCGCGAGGTGTTCGCCGAGCGCGGCTACGACAAGACGTCCGTGCGCGGCGTCGCCAAGGTGGCGGGGGTGGACCCGGCCCTGGTGCACCACTACTTCGGCAGCAAGGACGACCTCTTCGCCGCCGCCGTCGAGGTGAGCATGGAGCCCGCGCTGGTGGTTCCGGCCCTTCTCGGCGGGGGCCCGGAGGGCATCGGGGAGCGGCTGGTCCGCTATTTCCTGGGCGTGTGGGAGAACCCGGCCACCCGGGTCCCGCTGCTGGCCGTGATCCGGTCGGCGCTCACGCACGAGGCCGCCGCGAAGGTACTGCGCACGCTGGTGCTGCGCCGGGTGCTGGAGCGGATCGCCGCCGACCTCGACGTCCCGGACCCGACGTTCCGGGCCGAGCTGGCCGCCTCGCACATGGTCGGGATCGCCGTCCTGCGGTACGTCGTCCAGGTCGAGCCCCTCGCGTCGGCGGACCCGGAGGACATCGTGGCCATGGTGGCGCCCACCCTCCAGCGCTACCTGACCGAGGAGTGACCTCCGCATCCCGGCATGCGGACCAGATGTCCGGATCGCGGGCGGTGGGCGTAGCCTCGTAACCGAGCCATATCCACAGTCGCGGCTGACCGTACAGCCGCACTCATGGGGAGTGAACCGCATGCCCGAGCTGAGGTCCCGCACCGTCACCCACGGCCGCAACATGGCAGGCGCTCGTGCGCTGATGCGCGCGTCGGGCGTAGCGAGCGAGGACATCGGCAAGCCGATCATCGCGGTGGCCAACTCCTTCACCGAGTTCGTCCCCGGCCACACCCACCTCGCCCCCGTCGGCCGGATCGTCTCCGACGCCATCCGCGCCGCCGGTGCGATCCCGCGCGAGTTCAACACGATCGCGGTCGACGACGGCATCGCCATGGGCCACGCCGGCATGCTGTACTCCCTGCCGTCGCGCGACCTGATCGCCGACAGCGTGGAGTACATGGTCGAGGCGCACTGCGCCGACGCCCTGATCTGCATCTCCAACTGCGACAAGATCACCCCCGGCATGCTGATGGCCGCCATGCGCCTCAACATCCCGGTCGTCTTCGTCTCCGGCGGCCCGATGGAGGCCGGGCAGGCGACGCTGGTGGACGGCACCGTCCGCAAGCTCGACCTGATCGACGCCATGGTCGACGCCTCCAACGAGAACGTCTCCGACGAGGACGTGCTGCGGATCGAGGAGAACGCCTGCCCGACGTGCGGCTCCTGTTCCGGCATGTTCACCGCCAACTCGATGAACTGCCTCGCCGAGGCCATCGGCCTGGCCCTGCCCGGCAACGGCTCCGTCCTCGCCACGCACACCGCCCGCCGCGCCCTGTACGAGGACGCCGGCCGCACGGTCGTGGAGATCACCAAGCGCTACTACGAGGGCGGCGACGAGTCCGTCCTGCCGCGCAACATCGCCACCCGCGAGGCCTTCGAGAACGCCATGGCCCTCGACATCGCCATGGGCGGCTCCACGAACACGATCCTGCACCTGCTGGCCGCGGCGCAGGAAGCGGGCCTGGACTACGACCTCACCGACATCGACGCGGTCTCGCGCCGCGTCCCGTGCCTGGCCAAGGTCGCGCCGAACGTCGCCCCCGGCGGCACGTACTACATGGAGGACATCCACCGGGCCGGCGGCATCCCCGCCATCCTCGGCGAGCTGCACCGCGGCGGCCTCCTGAACAAGGACGTCACCACGGTCCACTCCGAGAACCTGGAGGACTGGCTGGCGAAGTGGGACGCCCGCTCCGGCACGGCCGACGACGTGGCCATGGAGCTGTGGCACGCGGCCCCCGGCTGCAAGCGCTCCGCCACCGCCTTCTCCCAGTCCGAGCGCTGGGAGACCCTCGACCTCGACGCCGAGGGCGGCTGCATCCGCTCGGTGCAGCACGCGTACTCCAAGGACGGCGGCCTCGCCGTCCTGCGCGGCAACATCGCCGTCGACGGCTGCGTGGTCAAGACCGCCGGCGTCGACGAGTCGATCTGGACCTTCGAGGGCCCGGCGGTCGTCTGCGAGTCGCAGGACGAGGCCGTCGACAAGATCCTGCGCAAGGAGATCAAGCCGGGCGACGTCGTCGTCATCCGCTACGAGGGCCCGCGCGGCGGCCCCGGCATGCAGGAGATGCTCTACCCGACCTCCTTCCTCAAGGGCCGCGGCCTCGGCAAGGTCTGCGCCCTGGTGACGGACGGCCGGTTCTCCGGCGGCACCTCGGGCCTCTCCATCGGCCACGCCTCCCCGGAGGCGGCCTCGGGCGGCAACATCGCGGTCGTGCAGGACGGCGACCGGATCCGCATCGACATCCCGAACCGGGGGATCGAACTGCTGGTCTCCGAGGAGGAGCTGGCGGCACGCCACGCGGCGCTGGGCGGCGTCTACGCCCCGAAGGACCGCGAGCGCACGGTCTCGGCGGCCCTGCGCGCCTACGCGGCGATGGCCACGAGCGCCGACAAGGGCGCGGTGCGCGACGTCTCGAAGCTCGGCTGACACCCATACGGCTCGCGCCCCTCGCGCCGCTCGGCGCCGGGGGCGCCTCGCGGGCTTCGGGCCGCTGCGCCGGACTCCGTCCGTCGGCCGCCCCGGCCACCGGCTCACCACCCGGCCGCGTTCCCGGCGTCCACGGCGAACACCGTTCCGTCGGGCGCGGAGCCGTAGACGCGGCCCTCCGTGGTGACCGGGGCGGGGAGGGCGGCGCTGAACGTGCCCTGCGCGGCCATGCGCGGCTTGGTCTGTCCCACCAGCCGTCCGGCTGCCGCGTCGACGGCCAGCAGCCGGCCGTCCCCGGTCATCAGGTAGACCTGCCCGTCCGACTGCGCGGGCGCGGAGCCGCTGGCGGCCCCGGTCTCCAGCCGCCAGAGCTCCCTCTCCGCGCCCACCGCCACCAGCGCGCCCCCACCGCCGAAGGCGTAGACCGTTCCGTCCGGGCCCACGGCCGCCTCCGCGTCGAACAGGGGAGCGGGCAGCTGGACCCGGCGGATCGTCCGGCTCGCCACGTCCACCCGCACGACGGCGCCGGTCCGGGCGTCCGCGCCGGTGTCCAGCAGATGCACCGCACCGTGCGCCACGCCGACGGGCCGTAGCTTCCCCGTGGTCCGCGTCCGCCAGCGCACGCCGCCCGTCGCCGGGTCGACTTCCGCGAGCTGCGTCGACCCGCCGTCGAGGGCCGCGGTCGCCACGTAGAGCACGGGCGCGCCCGACGCCCCGGGGCCGCCCCACCACACGGACCCGGCGTCACCGATCTTCTGCGTCCAGCGCTGGGTGCCGCTCGCCCCGTCGAGGGCGGTGACCATCCCGTTCGCGGTCACGGTGAGCGCGTACGGGCCGGCGGTCACCACGCGCGTGCCGCCGGGCAGTTTCCGCTGCCAGCGCTCGGCACCCGTGGCGGGATCCAGGGCCCGCAGCAGCGCGCTGCCGGGTGCCACCGCCAGCACCAGCCCACCCGAGTGGAGGGGGGCGCTGCCGGTCGTCACGCCCTGGCTCGGGGGGTTCGCGCGGACCGTCCACACCGTCGAGCCGTCCGCGGGGTCGAGCCGGGTCGCGGCCAGGCCCCGGCCCGAGCAGTACAGCCCGCCGGACCCGGCCGAGCAGGACACCTGGGGTGCGCCCGTCGAGGCCGACCACGGCGAGAAGCCCTTCGCCGGTGCCCCCGAGGCGTGGGCGGCCGGCTGCTCCGGCGTCCCGGCGCCGGGCGCCCACCACAGGTAACCGCCGACCGCCGCCGCCGTGAGCAGCACCGCGAGCCCGGCCGCCGGCAGCACCGGCCTGCGCCGGCGGGCCGGGGGCGGCCGGTCCGCCGCGATCCGGTCCCGCCGGTGGGTGACCTGCTCCTGCGCCACGGGCCCGCGCGGCCGCGGTATGAACGCCTGGGTGTCCTCGGCGGTCGGGTACGCGACGGCCCGCATCTCCCCGATCAGCGCCTCGGCGGTCGGCCGCTCCGCCGGATCCTTCGCCAGGCAGCGCTCCACGATCGGCACGAGCCGGGCCGGCAGCCCCGTCAGGTCGGGTTCGGCGTGCACGACCTGGTACGCCACGAGGTAATGGCTGTCGGAGTCGAAGGGCCCGCGCCCGGTCGCCGCGTGCACCAGCACCGCGCCGAGCGCGAAGACGTCCGCGGCCGTCCCCACGTCCCTCGGCCGCTGGAACTGCTCCGGCGCCATGAACGGCGGCGTCCCGATCAGCTTGCCCGTCTCGGTGCGCAGGTCGCTGTCGGCCGGGCGCGAGATGCCGAAGTCGATGACCCGCACCCCGTCCGGGGCCATCAGCACGTTGCTCGGCTTCAGGTCCCGGTGCACCACCCCGGCCCGGTGGATGTCCCGCAGGGCCTCCGCCAGCCCGGCCGCGAGCCGGGTCAGCTCGACGGCGTCGAGCACGCGTTCCCGTACCCGCTCGGACAGCGTCGGGGCGTCGATGAACAGGGTGGCCATCCAGGGCCGCTCGGCATCCGGATCGGCGTCGACGACGGGCGCGGTGAAGGCGCCGCTCACCCTTCGCGCGGCCGCGACCTCCTGCCGGAACCGCGCCCGGAACTCCGGGTCCACCGCGTGCTGGGGGTGCACGACCTTGACGGCCAGCCTGAGCCCGGAGCTGGAGGTGGCCAGGTGGACGACGCCCATGCCGCCGGAGCCGAGCACGGATTCGAGCCGGTACTGCCCGGCGTACTGCGGAAACCCGGCGTTGTCCGCGCGCAGCGACTGCACCGCTCACCACCCCCGCCGGAGCCTAGTCGATGGCCCGTGCGAACATCCAAGGGCTTGCTACCCTGCGCGCGTTGCGCAGGAGCAGCACCCAAGGGGGAGATTCCACATGTCCGTTGAGAACGATTCCAGCCCGGTGCAGAGCCTCACGGCCGCCGACGGGGGTTTCCAGTCGTACCCGACCGCGCCCGGCTACCGGGTCAACATCCGCAGCGGCCCGGGCACCAACTACGCGATCATCGACGCCGTGCCCGTCGGCGGATCCGTCACGATCCGCTGCCAGTGCCCCGGCACCACGGTCTCGGGTCCGTACGGCACGACGGACCTGTGGGACTGCGTCGGCAACGGCCGCTTCGTCTCCGACGCCTACGTCCACACGGGCGCCGACGGCTACGTGGCCGGCCGCTGCGGCTGACGGCGTGATCGGCGGGTCGCCGGGCGACGGCCACGCCGCCCCGCACCGCGGCCGCGCCCGGCCGGGGGCCCGCCCGCCGTTCCGCCACGCGAGACACCCCCGGCGGGCCCGGCCCGCCGGGGGATAATCGCCGGTGTGAGCGACAACGAGCAGCGAGACCAGAGCCAGGCCCCGGCGGAGCCGGTCCCCGGACCGCAGCCCGAGCCGATCCGGTTCTTCGGCACCACCTGGGCGGACCACGACAACGGCTACGCGCTGCGCCGCGCCGGTGTCGCCGCCGGCTCGCTCGCCGCCGCCGTCCTCGGCGCCTACCTGCTGCGCCTCGCCTACGAGGGCCTGGAGATCGGCGACGTCGGCCCCTTCCTCAGCATCTCCGTCGTGGTGCTCTTCGCGATCGCCAGCTCCATCGCCTTCGCCAAGACCTGGGAGTCCTTCGGCCGCCGGCCCCGCCCCTCCTCCGACGAGGCCGCCCTCAAGGGCCTGAAGGCGATCGGTTTCATCGGCTCCCTCGTCGCATACTTCCTGCGCAGCCTGAGCGAGGCCCCGGGCGAGAAGCTCCGCCGCGCCGAGTACGAGAGCGCCGTGGCCGAGTTCGCCCGCCGCCGCAGCGCCCGTACGGGGAACCCGGCGGCCCGCCGCTCCAAGCGCAGGAAGTAGCCCCGCCCGGCTCCAGTCCCCTTTTTTCCGAAGGCCCGTCGATTGACGCCCGGCACCACCAGGAGCATTATTCATCACATGATGAATAACCTGCGGGAGGCGGCGCCGTCCCCTCCCGCCGTCCACGCCGACGCCCTCACCGTCCGCCGCGGCACGGGCCGCCACCCTCGCACCGTCCTCGACACCCTCACCTTCACCGTCCCCCGCGGCCGCATCACCGGCCTCCTCGGCCCCTCCGGCTGCGGCAAGTCCACCCTCATGCGCGCCGTCGTCGGCACCCAGGCCCACGTCACCGGCACCCTCGACGTCCTCGGCCACCCCGCCGGCCACCCCCGGCTCCGCTCCCGCATCGGCTACGTCACCCAGGCACCCTCCGTCTACGACGACCTCACCGTCCGGCAGAACCTCGACTACTTCGCCGCCGTCCTCGACCCCGGCCGCACCGCCACCGACCGCCGCCGCGCCGCCGTCGAACGGGCCATCGCCGACGTCGACCTCACCACCCACGCCACCGCCCTCGCCGGCCGCCTCTCCGGAGGCCAGCGCAGCCGCGTGTCCCTCGCCGTCGCCCTCCTCGGCACCCCCGAGCTGCTCGTCCTCGACGAACCCACCGTCGGCCTCGACCCCGTCCTGCGCCGCGACCTGTGGAACCTCTTCCACGACATCACCCGCGCCCGCGGCGCCACGATCCTCGTCTCCTCCCACGTCATGGACGAGGCCGAGCGCTGCCACGACCTGCTCCTCATGCGCGAGGGCCGCATCCTCGCCCAGGACACCCCCGAAGCCCTGCGCACCCGCACCCGCTCCGCCACCGTCGAAGAAGGCTTCCTGCGCCTCGTCGACGAAGCCGGCGCACACACCGAGGAGATCCAGCGATGAACGGCGCCCGCACCCTCGCCACCGCCGCCCGCGTCCTGCGCCAGCTCGCCCACGACCCGCGCTCCATCGCACTGATGCTGCTGGTCCCCGTACTGATGCTCACCCTGCTGCGCTACGTCTTCGACGGCAGCCCCCGCACCTTCGACAGCATCGGCGCGTCCCTCCTCGGGATCTTCCCCCTCATCACGATGTTCCTCGTGACCTCGATCGCCACCCTGCGCGAACGCACCTCCGGAACCCTCGAACGCCTCCTCGCCATGCCGCTGGGCAAAGGCGACCTCATCGCCGGCTACGCCCTCGCCTTCGGCGCCGTCGCCGTCGTCCAGTCCCTCCTCGCCACCGGCCTCGCCCTCTGGCTCCTCGGCCTCGACGTCACCGGCTCCCCCTGGCTGCTCCTGCTCGTCGCCCTCCTCGACGCCCTCCTCGGCACCGCCCTCGGCCTCTTCGTCTCCGCCTTCGCCGCGTCCGAGTTCCAGGCCGTCCAGTTCATGCCGGCCGTGATCTTCCCGCAGCTGCTCCTGTGCGGGCTCTTCGCGGCCCGCGACACCATGCAGCCCGTACTCGAAGGCCTCTCGGACGTCCTGCCCATGTCCTACGCCGTCGACGGCATGACCCAGGTCCTCACCCACACCGACATGACCGCCGACTTTGTCCGCGACGCCGTCGTCGTC
The DNA here is from genome assembly GCF_040651895.1 of Streptomyces sp. NPDC048352. NCBI lineage: Bacteria > Bacillati > Actinomycetota > Actinomycetes > Kitasatosporales > Streptomycetaceae > Streptomyces > Streptomyces sp. NPDC048352. The sequence continues at coordinate 2,688 of NZ_JBEZKZ010000090.1, read as the reverse complement.
GCCGGCTGCGCCCTGCTCGTCCTCGCCCTCGGCGCCGCCACCCTCCGCCGCCGGACGCCCTGACCACGGAGCGGACACCCCCTCGCCACGACGCGCACGGGTGCAAGGATGAGGGCGTACGTCCTGATGGTTCGTTCGGCGAGGTGAATCGGGCATGACCCAGACAGTCGCAGTCCTCGGTACCGGCAAGATCGGCGAGGCTCTGCTCAGCGGGATGATCCGCGGCGGCTGGCCGGCCGCCAAACTGCTCGTCACCGCCCGCCGCCCCGAGCGCGCCGAGGAGCTCCGCACCCGCTACGGCGTCGAGGCCGTCAGCAACGCCGAAGCCGCCAACCGCGCCGACACCCTCATCCTCACCGTCAAGCCGCAGGACATGGGCAAGCTCCTCGAAGAGCTCGCCCCGCACGTCCCCGCCGACCGCCTCGTCATCAGCGGCGCCGCTGGCGTCCCCACCGCCTTCTTCGAGGAACGGCTCGCGCCCGGCACCCCCGTCGTCCGCGTCATGACGAACACCCCCGCCCTCGTCGACGAGGCCATGTCCGTCATCTCCGCCGGCAGCCACGCCACCGCCGCCCACCTCGAACACACCGAGGAGATCTTCGGCGGCGTCGGCAAGACCCTGCGCGTCCCCGAGTCCCAGCAGGACGCGGCCACCGCCCTCTCCGGCTCCGGACCCGCCTACTTCTACTTCCTCGTCGAAGCCATGACCGACGCCGGCATCCTCCTCGGCCTGCCACGCGCCCAGGCCCACGACCTCATCGTCCAGGCCGCCATCGGCGCCGCCGTGATGCTCCGCGACAGCGGCGAGCACCCCGTCAAGCTCCGCGAGGCCGTCACCTCCCCGGCCGGCACGACCATCAACGCCATCGTCGAGCTGGAGAAGCACGGCGTACGGGCCGCCCTGATCGCCGCCCTCGAAGCCGCCCGCGACCGCAGCCGCGAACTCGCCACCGGCAACAGCTGACCCGGCGGGAGGGCCCCGCACCCCGGGGCCCCTCCGCCCGCCCCTTCACGGCGCCAGCAGCCCCATGGCCTCGTACGCCCGGTCCACCACCGGCCGCGCCATGGCCCGGGCCCGCCCGGCGCCCTCGCGCAGCACCCGCTCCACCTCGCCCGGATCGGCCGCCAGCACCGCGTGCCGCTCCCGCAGCGGCCGCAGCAGCTCCACCACCGCCTCGGCGACGTCCCGCTTCAACGGCCCGTACTGGGAGTACCCCGCGGCGAGCTTCTCCGGGTCGCCGCCCGTACAGGCCGCCAGGATGTCCAGCAGGTTCGCCACCCCAGGCCGCGCGGCCCGGTCGTACACCACCCCGCCGTCCCCGCTGTCGGTCACGGCCCGCATCACCTTCTTGGTCACCACCGCCGGCTCGTCGAGCAGGTAGACGATGCCGGTGCCGCCCTCCTCCGACTTCCCCATCTTCCTGGTGGGGTCCTGGAGGTTCATGACCCGCGCGGCCACCGCCGGAACCGCCGCCCTGGGCACGGTGAAGGTGTGCCCGTACCGCTGGTTGAACCGCTCCGCCAGGTCCCGGGTCAGCTCCACGTGCTGGCGCTGGTCCTCACCCACCGGCACCTCGTCCGTCCGGTAGGCGAGGATGTCGGCGGCCATCAGCGCGGGATACGTCAGCAGCGACAGCCGTACGCCCTGCCCGGACGCCTCCGCCTTCGCCGCCTTCTCCCGGTACTGGATCATCCGCCGCATCTCCCCGTCGGTGGCGGTGCACTCCAGCAGGTAGGCCAGCCGCGTGTGCTCGCCGACGTGGCTCTGCACGAAGAGCGTGCACCGCTGCGGATCCAGCCCGGCGGCCAGGTACAGCGACGCGGCCTGCCGACTGAGCCGCCGCAGCCGTGCCGGATCGTGCTCCACGGTCAGCGCGTGCAGATCGACGACGCAGAACAGCGCGTCCCCGGGCGCCTGCTCGGCCGCGACCCACTGCCGGATGGCCCCCAGGTAGTTGCCCAGCGTCAGATGCCCGGACGGGGTGATCCCGCTGAAGATCCTCGTCATGTCCTGCTCTCCCTCGTGTCCTGTGGTGGGGGTGGTGTGGTGCCGTGGCCACCGCGTCGGGCGACCGAGCCACTCCCGGAGAGGGGGAGAAACAGAAACGGCCGCCGTAGCGGCGGCCGTGAGCGCATGCGTGCTCGCGTGGTGGTCGGCCGCCGTCAGGCGGGCCACCAACGAAGGCTGAGCGTGAGCGCGTGCGTGGTCATGCGAAGCAGCGTAGCCCCCGCAAGGCGCGGTGCGCGGGAAGTTTGCCGACCGGACGTCCGCCGGTCAGCCGGGGGTTGACACAGGTGTGCCCGATCCGTAAGGTTCTTCGAGTTGTCCGACGTGAGCGCCGACCCCGGTCGGTCCCCGGACAGCCATCCCGCACTACACATTCGAACGAACGACGCACTGTGTCGTCTCGTTTTCATGCGTATTTGCGAATGAGGAATCCGCGTTCCAGGACGCAGCCCCCGATTGGCATCGGGGGCAGGGAATCCGCTACTGTCTCACTCGCCGGAAGGGCCCAACAGCCCGGAACGCGAATCCCGCTGACTGGGAGTCAGGCCCGAAAGGATCTGATAGAGTCGGAACCGCCGGAAAGGAAAAGCGCGAAAGCGCAGGACCTGGAAAGCAAGCGAGAAAGACTCTGATAGAGTCGGAAACGCAAGAACAACACAGAACGAAAGCCCGGAGGAAAG
>NZ_JBEZKZ010000089.1:0-27776 GCF_040651895.1 Streptomyces sp. NPDC048352 | reverse complement strand
GGTACTGCAGGGGGGACCCTGTGGGAGAGTAGGACGCCGCCGAACAATCATTGTGGGAAAGCCCCGCACCTTCTGGTGCGGGGCTTTTCTGCGTTTACGGGGTCTTTATCGGAGAGCGCCGAAGCGGGCCACGTAATGCCAGACGCGCTTGAGCGCCTGTTCGTCGTAGCGGCCCGTCCGGGCGGCTTCGCCCAGGATGCGGGGCGTCAGGACGCCGGCCACGGCGATGGACGAACCGAGGTCGACGAAGTCCTGGCCGCGGTACTCGGGGTGCTGGCAGAGTTCAGGATTCGGGCTCCAGGTAGCTGTCCGGGTAGCAGAAGGTGGTGCGGGGCAGGGTTTCCGGGCGGAGGCGGAGGTGGGCGGAGCCGAAGCGGGGAGCGGCACCGGCCGGGTTGTGCCGGAAGTTGAGGGCGCCGTACACCGGGCGCTCCGCCGCCGGGGCTTCGTCGTAGGCGCCGCCGAAGATGCGGCTCTCCCAGTGCCAGCGGGCGCCGCCCGGGTGGGCGGTGAGTCCGCCGTTGCTGGTTCCCGTGACGAACTGCGAGCGGTACACGCCCTCCTCGGCGAGGGCGGTGAGGATCGGGCGGGCGTCGGTGACGCGGTCCGGGTGGAAGTTGAGCGTGACCGTGAGACCCGGGTCCAGGGGCGGACCGGAGGACAGGGCGGTGACGTGGGCGAGCGCCTGGGAATGCGGGTGCATGGGGGCAGTGTGCATCAGGGGCGTGGCTAGGATCCCGGGTTATGGATCATCAGCATGTGGTGCGGGCGGTGCGGGCCGAGGAGTGGCAGCGGGTCAAGGCGTTGAGGTTGGACGCCCTGAGGGATCCGGTGGCGCCGGTGGCCTTCCTGGAGACGCTGGGGCAGGCGGAGGCGCGGCCGGACGCGCTCTGGCAGGAGCGGGCCCGGGGGGCCTCGCACGGGCGGGCCGCGCGGCAGTTCATCGCCGAGGGGCCCGACGGGGAGTGGGGCGGCTCCGTGACCGTGCTGGTCGAGGAGGAGGGGACCACCGACTTCTTCGACGTACCCGTGGAGAAGGCGCAGGCGCACGTGGTGGGTGTGTTCGTGCGGCCCGGGCTGCGGGGTACGGGGCTGGCCGAGGCGCTCTTCGCGGCCGCCCTGGAGTGGGCCTGGGCGTTGGAGGGGCCGGCGCTGGAACGCGTACGGCTCTTCGTGCACGAGGAGAACCCGCGGGCGGCCGCCTTCTACCGGAGGATCGGGTTCGTGCCGAGCGGGCGGGTGGTGGAGGCGGAGTCGGGGGCCGAGGAGCACGAGTACGTGCTCGGGCGCACCTAGCCGTCGAAGCGGGCGTGGGGCCAGCGGGTGCGGGCCTGTTCGCGGCTGCGGCACAGGGCCAGGAGGGGGAGGGTCTCGTCCTGGAGGAGGTCCGGGAGCTGGGGGACGGGGGCGACGGCCGCCACGTCCTCGAGGACCAGCGTCAGTGGTGGGTCGAGCCGGCCGTGGGATGACCGTGCGGCCATGCGGCGGCCGTGCTCGACCACGTCCGAGGCGAGTGCGGTGAGCAGGGGCATCGCACCCGGGTGCGTACGGGGGTCCTCCAGGGATTCGCCCAGTACGTAGAGGGTTCCCCCTTCGGCGGTGAACGATGCCAGGGTGAGGGAATCCGTACGGTTCGGGTTGCAGGCCTCGCGGATGTGGATCGAGGTCAGGCAGGACAGGGCGCGGGCCGCGAGTTGCTGGGCCTGGTCGCGGCGTTCGGGGTGGGCCGTGAGGGCGCTCTCGAGTTCGCCGGCCGCTCCGGGGGCCGCCTTCGGGTGGGTGCGCAGGGTACGGACGGGGTCCTGGGCGCCGTTGCCCTGGGCCCAGCGGGCCAGCTGCTTGAAGGGGAGGCCGTCGAGGGCGGCGGCCTGGAGCCAGCTGCGGAGCAGGGTCTCGGCGGTGTCGGCGAGGGCGCTGTCCAGGCGGGCCTGGGGGCGTACGGGGGCCAGCAGGGCGATCGCCCGGGCGGCGGCGGTGTCGCGGTCGGCGCAGCCGTCGGCGGGGTGCCAGTGCATGCGGGCCGGGGTGTCGCACAGGTGGGAGGGGTCGTAGAGGAGGACCGGGCCGAGTTTCGCCCGGGCGTCCTTGGTTTCCGCCCACAGTGCGGGGGACGAGGTGACGACCAGGGCGGCGCCCTCGGCGGCCGCGAGGGCGTGGGCGGCGAGGCGGTGGCGTTCGGCCGGGCTGCCGTAGGCGAGGCGGGGGGCGGGGGCGGGGGCGGGGGCGGTGCGGGCCGGGGCGTAGCCGAAGCCGTAGCGGTAGGCGTCGTCGGCCGGGGCCGGGGCGTCGCCGGCCGAGGTGTAGCGGGCCGGGGTCGGCTTGCGGGGCGGGGCGCCCGGTGCGGAGGCGGCGGAGACGGGGGCGTGCGCGGCGGAGAGGATCGGCGCGGGGGCCGATGCCGGGGCGTGGGCCGGGCCGGGGGGCGTCGTGCGGCTCTGGGCGTCCGCTGCCGTCGGCCCGGGTGGTGCGAGGCCGGCGGCGGGGGGCGGCGGGGCCTGCGGCGTGGTCGGGGCGGGGACCCGGCCGGGATCCGGGGCGGGTGCCGGCTCCGGTGGGGCGGCCTCGCGCCTGGCGCGGGTGCGGCGGGCCTTCGTACGGGCGACGACGCCCATCGTGAAGATCGTCAGCACCAGCACGACCAGGAGCTGGCTGATGAACAGTCCCCAGAACAGGCCCCATCCCGGGAGGGCGCTCGGGGCGGTGTCGGGCCAGGCCGCGGGGAGGTCGTGGGGTTGCGTTATCAGGGCGCGAACGGCCCCCGGGGTGCGGGTGAAGGTGACGGTGGCCGGCCAGGCGCCCTTCGCGAAGAGGGCCGCGAGGCCGGTGGCCGACCAGACCAGGACGGCGAGGCCGAGGAGGAAGGCCAGGAGGCCGACGAGTACCCCGTCGGGGATGCCGCCGCCGCGCGCGGGGGGCTCCGTACGTCTCGCGTCGGGCATGGTCAGGCCACCGTGGTCGCTGATCCGGGGCCGGAGCCCCGCTGGCGTTCGATGTACAGGGCTCGTTCCTCCGCTTCGAGTTCGGCGGCCAGCAGCTCTTCGGGGAGCTGCTGCGGGGTGGAGGACTCCGTCATCGCGCGGTCGGTGTAGACGAGGGGGCGTTCGGTTTCGGTGATCAGGTGTTTGACGACCTGGACGTTGCCGTTGACGTCCCAGACGGCGATGCCGGGGGTGAGGGTCGGGATGATCTCCACGGCCCAGCGGGGGAGGCCGAGGACGCGGCCGGTGGCGCGGGCCTCGTCGGCCTTCTGGGCGTAGATGGTTCTGGTGGAGGCCATTTTGAGGATGGCGGCGGCCTCGCGCGCGGCGGCGCCGTCGACGACGTCGGAGAGGTGGTGGACGACGGCGACGAAGGACAGGCCGAGGCGGCGGCCGAACTTCAGGAGGCGCTGGAAGAGCTGGGCGACGAAGGGGCTGTTGATGATGTGCCAGGCCTCTTCGACGAGGAAGATGCGCTTCTTGCGGTCGGGCCGGATCCAGGTGTGTTCCAGCCACACGCCGACGATCGCCATGAGGATGGGCATGGCGATGGAGTTGCGGTCGATGTGGGAGAGGTCGAAGACGATCAGCGGGGCGTCGAGGTCGATGCCGACGGTGGTGGGGCCGTCGAACATGCCGCGGAGGTCGCCGTCGACCAGGCGGTCGAGGACGAGGGCGACGTCGAGGCCCCAGGCCCGGACGTCGTCTATGTCGACGTTCATGGCCTGGGCGGATTCGGCTTCGGGGTGCCGCAGCTGTTCGACGATGTCGGTGAGGACGGGCTGGCGGTCCTGGATGGTGTCGACGACGTAGGCGTGGGCGACCTTGAGGGCGAAGCCTGAGCGTTCGTCGAGGCCGTGGCCCATGGCGACTTCGATGATGGTGCGGAGCAGCGCGAGCTGTCCGGTCGTGGTGATCGCCGGGTCGAGGGGGTTGAGGCGGATCCCGTCGTCGTTGGCGGCGATGGGATCCAGGCGGATGGGGGTTATCCCCAGCTGCTGGGCGATGAGGTTCCACTCGCCGACGCCGTCCTCGCCCTGGGCGTCGAGAACGACGACCTGGCGGTCGCGGAAGCGGAGCTGGCGCAGGACGTACGTCTTCTCCAGGGCGGACTTGCCGTTGCCGGATTCGCCGAGGACGAGCCAGTGGGGGGCGGGGAGCTGCTGGCCGTAGAGCTGGAAGGGGTCGTAGATGTAGCCCTTGCCGCTGTAGACCTCGCGGCCGATGATCACGCCGGAGTCGCCGAGGCCGGGGGCGGCGGTGGGGAGGTAGACGGCCTGGGCCTGGCCGGTGGAGGTGCGGACGGGCAGGCGGGTGGTCTCGACCTTGCCGAAGAGGAAGCTGGTGAAGGCGTCCGTCAGCGCGGACATGGGATCTCGCATGGGCGGCACTTCCCTCCAGCTAGCGTCGGATGCCGGTGGCGAACGGCAAGGTGTTGACGAAGGCGCGGTGGTGCTCGCGGTCGCACCATTCCAGCTTCAGGTAGGACTTGCCGGCGGAGGCGCGGATGGTGCGCTTGTCGCGGGCGAGGGCTTCGGGTGAACGTGAGGACACCGTGATGTACCCGACGAGGTTGACTCCGGCAGCGCCGCTGGCGAGATCTTCACCCCTCTGGTCGAGGCGGCCGTGGGCGGCGATGTCGCGGGGGTCGACGGTGCGGTTCATCTTGGCGGCGCGGGAGGCGTCGGCCTCGTCGTTGGTCTTCTCGGTGAGCATGCGCTCGATGGCGATCTCGGTGGGTTCGAGGTCCATGGTGACGGCGACGGTGCGGATGACGTCCGGGGTGTGGACGAGGAGGGGGGCGAGGAAGTTGACGCCGACCGGGGTCATCGGCCATTCCTTCACCCAGGCGGTGGCGTGGCACCAGGGGGCGCGGGTGGAGGATTCGCGGGTCTTGGCCTGGAGGTAGGTGGGCTCCACGGCGTCGAGCTCTGCGGGCCAGGCGTTGCGCTTGGTCATGGCCTGGATGTGGTCGATGGGGTGGTCCGGATCGTACATGGAGTGCACGAGGGAGGACAGGCGTCCCTGGCCGAGGGGCTGGCGGACGCGGATGTCGGCTTCGGCGAGGCGGGCGCAGATGTCGGTGAGCTCGCGGGCCATGACGATGGCGAGGCCGGCGTCGCGGTCGAGCTTGCGTCCCTTGTGGTTGCCGGCGCGGGCGATGGTGTTGGCTTCGGCGGCGAGCTCGCGGGTGTAGTGCATGCAGGCGACGAGGTAGGCGCGGTGCTGCTCCGAGGAGGTGGAGACCATCGACTGGAGCTGGTCGTAGGAGTCGCGCAGCCAGGCCGGGGCGCGGGTGTCCCCGCGCTGGGCGACGTCCTTGGCGTGGGCGTCGGGGTCGGCGGGGAGGGTGCGGGCGAGCATCTGGAGGCGGGTGACGAAGCCGTCGCCGTTGGCGACGTGCTTGAGGAGGGTGCCGAAGCGGTCGACGAGGGCTTCCTGGTCCTCGCTGTCGCGCAGGCCGACGCCGGGGCCTTCGATCTCGATGGCGGCGGTGACGGTTCTGCGGTCGGCGTGGAGCAGGACGGCGATCTCGTCGGGGCCGAAGGGGGCGGCGAGCCAGTTGATGCGGCCGATGCCGGGGGGCGGGCCGACTTCGACCTCGCGGCCGTCGGCGGCGCGGGTGCCGGCTTCCATGGCGCTGGAGCGGTACGTCGTGCCGCGGCGCAGGGTGCGCTTGTAGCTGCGGCTGATCTCGAACCACCGGTAGAAGGTGCGGCCCTTGTAGGGGACGTACACGGCGGCGAGGGCGAGCAGCGGGAAGCCGGCGAGGCTGACGATGCGCAGGGTGAGGTCGGGGACGAGCAGTCCGCTCATCATGCCGAAGAACGCGCCGACGATGATCAGCGCGATTTCGCCGGTTTCGCGGTTCTTGCCGACGATCGCGTTCGGCCGGGCCCGGCCGATGAGATACGTGCGGCGGGGCGCGACCGGGTGGAGCTGGTGGGACTGGGTCGTCAACGCCCGTCACCTCCTGTGTTCCTCGTACTCGAGCCAGTGCGGGGCGCGGGGGCGGCGGAGGGGACGGTTCCGCCGGTGGACCCGCTGCCGGAGCGGCGGCTGCTGTGGGCGGCCATGCCTCCGGAGATCTGGTTGGCGTCGCCGCCGCCGGGGTTGCCGCCGCCGGCGCGGTGGGCGCCGCCGCGGCTGCTGTGGGTCTTGATGCCCTGGGAGACGAGGGAGGCCGGGGAGCTGATGACGGCGGCGGCCTGGGCGCCGTCGGTGGCCTTGGAGCGGTTGGTGCGGGCGGAGGCGATCTCGTCGCCGAAGCCGGGGACGAAGCGGTAGATCATCGCGGAGGCGAAGATCGCCAGGAGGATGATGGCGAGGCCGGAGACGACGGCGGAGAAGGCGTCGGGGCCCTTGTCGCCGGCGAGGGCTCCGGCGAGGCCGAGGACGATGACGATGACCGGTTTCACGAGGATGACGGCGATCATGATGCCGGCCCAGCGGCGGACGTGGCCCCACATGTTGCGGTCGACGAGTCCGGCGTAGACGACGGTGCCGAGGAGGGCGCCGACGTAGAGCAGGGCGGCGCGGATGACGAGCTCGAGCCAGAGCACGCCGGCGGCCAGGACGGTGACGAGGGCGACGACGATCAGCATGATCGGGCCGCCGCCGATGTCCTGGCCCTTCTTGAGGGCTTCGGAGAAGGAGCCGAAGAAGACGTCGGTCTGGCTGCCGGTGGCGGCGGAGATGACCTCGGTGACGCCGTCGGTGGCGGAGACGACGGTGTAGAGGACGAGCGGGGTGAAGGCGGAGGCCAGGACGGTCAGCCAGAGGAAGCCGATGGCCTCCGAGAGGGCGGTGGTGAGGGGGACGCCGCGGATGGCGCGCTTGGCGACGGCCAGCAGCCACAGGACGAGGGTCAGGATGGTGGAGGCGGCGAAGACGACGGCGTACTGCTGGAGGAACGCCGGGTTGGTGAAGTCGACGTTGGCGGTGGACTTGACCGCTTCGCTGAGCTTGCCGACGATCCAGGCGGCGGCGTCGGCGCAGCCCTTGGCGAGGGAGGCGAGGGGGTTGAGGGCGTCGGGCGGGCTGGTGGGCGAGAGGCCGGTGCCGGGTCCGGTGCCGGGGGCGTTGCCGGCCTGGCGTTCGCAGTCCTCCTTGAGGGGGCCGATGACCCCTTCGCAGCGGGAGGGGGCGGGCGTGCCGGACGGGGAGGCGGAGGGCGAGCCGGAGGGGGGCGGTGTGGGGCTGGGTGCGGCGTAGGCCCGGGCGGACAGCAGGACGAGGGCCGTCTGTACGGCGGCCAGGGCCGCGGCGGTGCGGGCGCCGGCGGTGCGGGCGCCGGCGGTCCGGGCGCTGGCGGTCCGGGCGCCGGCGGCGCGGGCGCCGGCGGCGCGCGGGTGGCGGGTGGTGCCCGTACGGCGGTCGGGGCGGCGACTACCGGGCATAGGTGAACCCTCCGAACTCCTGGACGGCCTTGCTGATGTCGTCGGACGTGGAGGCGGCGACGTCGCCGGGTACCGGGGCGGGGCCGTCCTGCTGGCTGTCGGAGGTGACCTTCCAGTCGTCGCCGGCCCAGGCCAGGTCGAACGTCCAGGTCTTCCAGGTGGTGCGGACCGGGGTGGTGGACTTGGCGCCCGACATCCCGACCAGGCCCGTGTACCAGACGGCGACCTTCGCGGCGGTCGGGCCGTAGCTCTCGACGCGGGTGCCGACGGGCACGGCGCGGGTGACGAAGGTGCTGCCCTGCGGGGCGCTGCCGTTCGCGTCGAGGCCCAGGGTGGCGAGGAAGGCGGGGGAGTACGCCGCGTCCTGCGCGCCCTTGCGCTGCGCCGCCGCCTCGGGGGTGTAGATGCCGTCCACCAGGGCGTGCCGGACGTCCTTCTTCAGCATCCCGTCGGAGCCGAGAGCCACCGCGTAGTTGGCGGCCGCCGACTGGGCGCCCTGTTCGTCGTGGGCGAAGCCCTTCGGGATGCCGGCGGACTTGCCGGTGACCGGGGCGGTGCCGGTGGGGGCGGTGGCGTCCGCGGCCGGGGGTTTGTCGGAGGCGGCGGGCGGCGTGGAGTCCTGGGACCGGTTCGCGAACGCGATGGCGGCGACGAGCAGGACCACCACCCCGACCACCGTGATCAGGCCGCGGGAGGCGCGGGGGGTGCGGCGGGGCGTGCCGTACGGGTCGGAGGGCAGGTCCGGGAGCCGGGTGCGGGTCTGGCCCGTGCCGCCGACCTCGGCGTGGCCGCTGCCGCCGCCGTACTGGTCGTCGTTGCTCATTGCGTGTCCGCCCCCTCCGCGTCGTACGACGGTAGCGCTCGTTCCCGCTCAGGCGCGGTGTGGTGATTCGTCATCAGGGTGCGGCCGGGCGCGGCGGTCCGGCTAGACGGCCATCCCGTAGACGATCGTGAAGAGGGTGCCGAGGGAGCCGATGATGAAGACTCCGGTGAGGCCGGCGACGATCAGGCCCTTGCCCTGTTCCGCGCTGAAGGTGTCGCGCAGGGCGGTCGCGCCGATGCGCTGCTTGGCGGCGCCCCAGATGGCGATGCCGAGGCAGAGGAGGATCGCGACGGCCATGACCACTTCGATCATGACCTTCGCTTCGTTGCCGAGACTGCCGAACGGCCCCCAGTTCGGGGCGATTCCGCCGATGATGGTGGTGATGTCGCCCTTTTCGGCTGCCAGGATCATGTAACTCACCGCCCCTGTATGGGTAGTTCCGGTAGCCCGTGCCCAACGGCAGGGGTCACGCACTATCTTCGCTGATGAAACCGGCGCCGTCGTCGACTTGGCCGCTTCCTTTACCCGTTCTCCCGGCCCGCGCTCCGTATGCGCGCCCTGACCTGGTCACTCTGTGTATCACGGGGGGTGACCCCGGGCAATGATTGTCGGCACGGCGTGCGCGGGGCCGTGTGAGGGGCGGCCGTTCGGGCTAATCGGGGGAGGCCGGGGCGGCGGGGGAGCGTACGGAGGCGTGAGGGGCGCATGGGCGCGGGGCGGGCGCCGGGGCGGGTCGCCGTGCGCGTGGGGGTTACGCGGTCCAGTGCGCGGGGCGGGCGAGGTGGGCCGGGATGCGGGTCGCGGCGTTGCCGCGGGCGGCGGCCAGCTGGGGCTGGGTCAGGAAGAGGGTCTCGCGCAGATCGGCGCCGCCGAGGTCGGTGTCGCGGAAGTCCGCGCCGATCAGGTCGGCTCCGCGCAGGTCGGCGCCGCTGAGGTCGGCGGCGATCAGGTAGGCGCCGCGGAGGTTGGCGCCGCGCAGGTCGGCCCCGGAGAGGCGGGCGCCCATCAGGTCGGCGCCGCGGTGGTTCTTCCTGCGGCCGGGGGCTTTGGCGCGGACGAGCTCGCTGGTCTTCAGGAGCAGGGCGTTGATCTCCTGGCGGAGGGGGGCGACGTCGAGGGCGGTGAGGGTCTTCGCGTCGGCGCGGGTCAGGGCCTCGGTCCGGGCGAGGGCCGTGCGCAGGGCGGGGTGGAGGGGGGCGGCCGCGGGGCGGGTGAGCGCCTCGGCGGTGTAGAAGAGCAGCTCGTGCAGCTGCCGCATGACCGGGAAGGCCTCGAACATCGCCTCGCGGGTCCCGGGGTGGGTGCGCCAGTCGCGGCCCTCGAAGGTGACCTGGGAGATCTGCTGACCGGCGCCGAAGCAGTCGAAGACGGTGCAGCCGGGGAACCCCTGGTCGCGCAGCCGGGTGTGGATGCCGCAGCGGAAGTCCTGCCGGAGGTTCTTGCAGGGGGTTCCGGCGGCCTTGTTCACGGCGAAGTCGTTCGACTTGGCGAAGGGCAGGGCGACGCAGCAGAGCGCGAAGCAGTTCGCGCAGTCGGCCTGGAGGACGGGGAGCGGGGTGGGCGTGGAGCTGGACACCACCTCATTGTGACGGGTGCGGGGAGGGCCGTCGCATCCGGAGGGCGCTGCACCGGACGCCGCCGACGAGTCGGGCGCCGGCCAGGGGCCGGGCGTCCGGGTCGGTGGTGGGGCGGAAGGGGCGCGGGGGGAGGGGTACGCCTCAAGTGTCATGCGGGCAGGGCCTCTTGATCACGGGTCGGTCGTTGGTGAGGATCTGGGCATGACAGAAGTGATCGCAGTTGCCGTCATCACCCTCCTCGCCGTGATCAGTCCGGGCGCCGACTTCGCCATGGTGGTGAGGAACAGCTGTCTGTACGGGCGGCCCACGGGGCTGTTCGCGGCCGCGGGGGTCGCTGCCGGGGTGCTGGTGCACGTCTCGTACACGATGCTCGGGGTCGGTCTGCTGATCGCCTCGTCGACCGCCCTGTTCACGGTGATCAAGCTGGCGGGCGCGGCGTACCTGGTGTGGATCGGGATCCGCACCTTCCGGGCGCGGACGGAGCTGACCGTGGACCTGGGGGCCGGGCCGGGGCTGACGCGGGCGGGGGCGCTGCGCAGCGGGTTCCTGACCAATGTGCTGAATCCGAAGACGACCCTGTTCGTGGTGTCGACGTTCACGCAGGTGGTCAGCCCGGAGACCTCGGCGTGGCAGCAGGCGGGGTACGGGCTGTTCATGGCGGGGGCGCACCTGCTGTGGTTCGGGGCGGTGGCGCTGTTCTTCTCCCACGCGCGGCTGAGGGCGCGGATGCTGAAGGCGCAGAAGGCGCTGAACCGGGCGATCGGCTCGGTGCTGGTGGGGCTGGGGGTGGGGCTGGGCTTCGCCCGCTGAGGCGGGCGGCGGGGGTGGTGTGCGGGGTTACCTGTCGGTAGCGTGCGGCGGCATGGATGCTGAAGACGGGTTCTACGAGCGGCTCGGCGAGGGCCGCTTCCTGGCGACCGAAGCGACGCGCGGGCCGTGGGACCCGGACGCCCAGCACGCCGGACCGCCGGCCGCGCTGCTGGGGCGGGCCGTCGAGGAGCGGCCGGGGGCGCGGGACGACATGCGGGTCGCCCGGATCACGTACGAGATCCTGCGTCCGGTGCCGATCGGGGAGCTGGAGGTGACCACCTCGGTGCTGCGGGCCGGGCGCGGCACGGAGCTGGTCGAGGCGGCCCTCGCCCCGGCGGGCGGGGCGGCCCCGGTGATGCTGGCGCGGGCGCTGCGGATCCGGGTGGCCGCGGAGCCGGTGCCGGCGGTGGTCCCGGGGGCGGTGGTGGCGCCGCCGGGGGAGGTGGGGGTGACGCCGTTCTTCCCCGTGCCGTGGGAGACGGGCTACCACTCCTCGGTCGAGGCCCGGTTCACGGAGGGGGCCTTCACCGAGCCGGGGCCGGGCACCTGCTGGATGCGGATGCGGGTGCCGCTCGTGGCGGGGGAGGAGATCCGTCCGCTGGACCGGGTGCTGGTGGCCGCCGACTCGGGCAACGGGATCAGCGCGGTGATGGACTTCGGCCGGTTCGTGTTCGTCAACGGCGACCTCACGGTCCACCTGCACCGCCACCCGGTGGGCGAGTGGGTCTGCGTGGAGTCCCGTACGAGCGTGGACCCCGGCGGCATCGGCCTCGCCGACGCCCGCCTGCACGACGAGAAGGGGCCGATCGGGCGCGGGGCGCAGAGCCTGTTCGTGGCCGAGCGCTGATCGGAGGCAGGACCCGATCGCCGGGGGGCGGGTCGCCGCGGAGACGCTGAGGGGGTTACCCGCAGTGGTGGCTGTTGGTGTCCACGATGGCTTTGCGGCCTGCGCACTCGATCGGTCCGGACCCAGCCGCCCGGTCAACCCGCCTGCGAGCCACGGGAGTCGGTATGGCAGGCTCGGCGGATGGAGGCGCTCAGGGACACCGATCCCGCTTACATAGGCACCCACGCGCTGCTGGCTCGGCTCGGTGCCGGAGGGATGGGGCAGGTCTACCTCGGGCGGTCGCCCGGCGGGCGGCTGGTGGCCGTCAAGGTGGTGCGCGAGGAGATCACCGGGCATCCGGAGGCTCTGGCCCGCTTCCGGCGTGAGGCCCGTACGGTGAGGGCCGTCCGCTCGGCGTATACAGCCAGCCTCATCGACGCCTCGTTGGAGACGGCACCGTTCTGGCTGGCCACCGAGTACGTAGCGGGCCCCACGCTCGGCAACGCTGTCGGTGCGCGCGGGCCATTGCCCGTGCAGACCTGCCGACGTCTGGGGGCGGCGCTGGCCGAGGGCCTGGCGAGCGTGCACGCGTACGGCGTCACGCACCGCGACCTCAAACCGCAGAACGTCATTCTCGGCGCGCAGGGCCCCCAGCTGATCGACTTCGGTATCGCGTGTGGGGTTGGCGCAACGGCCCTCACCCAGGACGGACAGGCGCCGGGCACCCCTGGCTACACCGCTCCGGAGGTGCTGCTCGGCGGCGAAACCGGAGCGGCCGCCGATGTGTTCGCGCTCGGTGCGACGCTTGCGTACGCGGCCACTGGCCGTCCGCCGTTCGGTACGGGGGTGCCGTCGACCGTCGGCTATCGGGCGGTGCACGAGCCGGTCGACGTGGCCGGCGTGGAGCCGGGACTGGCGGCACTGATCGAGGCCTGTGTGGCGAAGGATCCGGCCGCACGGCCGGATCCTTCCGAGGTCATACGGCGGTGCGGAGTGCGGGACGCTCTCGTCGATGACCCCGAGTACACGTCGCTGCTGGCCCTCGGGGAGCCGGTGCCCTTGCATGAGATGCGTACGCAGGGACCGGGGCATCCGTACGTACCAACGCAGGCTTCGGTCCCTGCGGCGACGGCACGCCGTGCGGGCCGTCCCGCGGTGTGGGCCGCGGCGGGGGCAGGGGTGCTCGTCGCGCTGCTGGCGGCCTGGAAGCTCCTGCCGCCCGATGCGGACGGGGGCGGAGGGGGGCAGGCACGGGGCGTCGACGCGGGTGCTACGGGAGCGCCTGCCCAGAGTCCGGCGGGTTCCGATGCCGGTGGGGGAGCAACCCCGTCTGCCCCGTCCAAGGGAGCGGCCAAGCCGCCGACCGAGTACATCGAGGGCAACCAGATCTCACACTACTTCTGGAAGCCCTCGGCGGATCCGGCCCTGGCCGCGCATGGCGTGGGCCAGTGCAACATTTCGGCGGACCAGAAGCCGCCAGGCGCCGACATGCAGACGTCTGCCAAGGTTTCGGGCGGCTCGGTGACCATCGAGATGCGGATCAAGTACGCGGAGATGAACCCGACCAAACATGAGCCGTACTACGTATCGGTGGCCGTCAGAGCCCCCCACGACCTGGATGTGTCAGGCAAGCCGTTCAAGACGGACAACAAGGCGGTGGGCTTCACGAGCAAGCCGATGGACATCTACGGCAAGTGGCCCTCCGGCGAGTTCCTGACCCTCAAGTATCCGGATGACTTCGCGGAGCACCTTGACGGCAAGACGTACCCCGCCGTGCCCCTGACGAACGACCCGGGGGACTGGACGCTGGTCTTCTATCACGTCGAGGATGACCCCAAGAAGTACGCGAGCATCAACTGCTCGGGCTTCCGAGTGGGGTAGTCCGGCCGCCGACACGGGCGGTTCGCACGTGAAAGCGGATGGGATGGGGGAGTGTTGACGGATGCGCAGATTCTGGATGGTCGGGGGACTCGGGATCGGGCTCTGTCTGGGCTTCCTCGTGCTCATCGTGGTGGGGACGTACTCGGCTGCGGCCGGGCTCGTGGGTGCGGGTGGCGGCAGGCCGCTCGGGCTCGCCAAGGGCGCCGTGCCGCAGCAGTATCAGGGGCTCGTGCAGAAGTGGGGCACCCTGTGTCCTGCGCTCACTCCCGCCTTGTTGGCGGCTCAGCTCTACTCCGAGAGCGGCTGGGATCCGCGAGCGGTCAGTCCGGCGGACGCGCGCGGGATCGCGCAGTTCATCCCCGGGACCTGGGCCGGCCACGGCATCGACGGTGATGGTGACGGAGACCGGGACATCTGGGATCCCAACGATGCGATCCCGTCGGCGGCCTCGTACGACTGTCAGTTGGCCAAAGACGTCGCGCGTGTGCCGGGTGACGCCACGTCGAACATGTTCGCGGCCTACAACGCGGGCGCGTATGCGGTGATCAAGTACGGCGGCGTGCCGCCGTACAAGGAGACCCAGGGTTACGTGAAGTCGATCACGAGTCTGGCGAAGAGCTTCGAACGCCCCGTGGGCAGGGTCGCGCCCTCGCAGCAGGCCGCCGGGGCGGTGTACTTCGCGCAGAAGACGCTCGGGACCCCCTATCTGTGGGGCGGGAACGGGACGGCCGACCAGGGCGGGCGCTTCGACTGTTCCGGGCTGACCAAGGCGGCCTACGAGAGCGTCGGGATCGAGCTGCCGCGCGTGGCGAACGACCAGTACAACGCCGGGTCGCACCCCGCGCGCGGGGAGCTGCTCCCCGGGGACCTGGTCTTCTTCTCCGACGATCTGACGAACTCCCGGGCGATCCGCCACGTCGGGATCTACGTGGGCGGCGGTTACATGATCAACGCCCCCTACACCGGTGCCGTGATCCGTTTTGACAAGGTCGACACCCCCGACTACTTCGGGGCCACCCGCGTGACCAAGGATGGGGCCGAAGCCCTTCCGGAGCGGGCCGGGGCAACTCCCCAGCCGTAGCCACTCTCTGTGAAGCCAAGGCCCTGAGCTGCGACGACGAGTCACTCTTCGATAACGTTGGAGTGATCATTCGGTGGAGAGTGGAACGTCCCCGGCAGAACGGGCGTTCCATGGACACGGGGGGTTGCTCGGCGGGGGGTTGAAGGGGCGCACACCGCCGTGCGTCCGCAGGGGACCTAGGCAGCAAGGGGCCGCGTCGCATGGCTGGACTCACAACCGGTGGGCCGAATGTGGATGTCAGCCTGCTGTACGGGATCAACGCCCTCTCCCGGCACGCCCCCGGCTGGTTCGACCGGGCCGTGGCCTTCGCCGGCTCGTACGGACTTCCGCTGGCCATGGTCCTGCTCGTGCTGTGGTGCTGGCGCGGGGCGCGCCGGCAGGACGAGGCGGCGGCCGTCGAGTCGTTCGCCGCGCTCGTGTGGGCCCCCCTCGCCGCCGCCGTCGCCCTCCTCGTGAACGTGCCGCTGCGGGAACTGGTGGCCCGGCCCCGGCCGTTCCTCCAGCACGACGGCATCGAGGTGCTCGGCGGCGCGGGCGCGCCGGGCGCCGGGTTCTCCTTCGTCAGCGACCATGCCACCCTCGGGATGGCCCTCGGCATCGGGGTGTTCCTCGTCAACCGCCGGCTCGGCCTCGTCGGGATCGCCCTGGCGTTCGCCGAGGGGCTGTGCCGCGTGTACCTCGGGGTGCACTACCCGACCGACGTCGTCGGAGGGTTCGCGCTCGGTACCGCCGTCGTCCTGCTGCTCGCCCCGCTCGCCATGGCGGCGCTGGCCCCGGTGGTCAGGGCGGTCGCGCGGTCGCCGCGCTTCGGACGGCTCGTACGGGCCCGGGAGCGGATGGTGGCCCGCCCCGTCGAGCTGGCGCAGCGCCCGGCCGAGAGCGACCTCGCGGCGTAGCCCCGCCGGCCGGGGTCAGCCGGCGTACGCGTTCCAGAGCGCGAGCAGGGCCGCCACCAGCAGGCACAGTCCCGCCGCGCCGAAGCACAGCCGCACCGCCGCCGGCCGCGGCCGCGGGCTCACGGGCCGCCGCTCTCGCCGCCGTCGCCGGCGCGGCCGGGCTGCTCGGTCTCCGCCCCCGTCCCGTCGCGCCGGTAGCGGGAGCGCAGCCACAGTCCGGTGGCCACGGCCGCCGCGGTGGTGACCGCGATGGCCAGCGCGACGTCGGCCGGCCCGTCCGCCGAGCCCACGGGTCGGGCCCGGGCCGCCGCGGCCGGGGCGAGCGCGATCAGCAGGGCCCATAGGAGGGCGGCGACACGGGGTGCGGTACCTGGCATGGAACCAGGGCAACCGGTCCGGGGGCGCCCGGCCAGCCGGGGCGTCCGAACGGACGAAGCGGAGTGCGGGGGCGCGGGGGCGCCGCGGCTACCCCGCGGTGTGCCGGGTGGCGTCCCTGCGGGCCAGGTCGCGGGAGCGGCGGGCGGGCCCCGTCCAGCCGCAGCTGCAGACGGCGAGGCAGAAGGAGCCGCGTTCCGCGGTGCCCGTGGAGTGGCCGACGGGTGGCTGTGCGGGCTCCGCGGGATCCCGCGGCAGGGGCACAGAGGCGAACGGGGCGACCGCGGTCGCCCTGGTGCGGGAATCCACCCCTCCACGGTACCGGGGACCGGCCCGCTCCGGTACGGCCCCCGGAACACGGCGGCCCGTTACGGGAAACCCCGGACCTCGTTAAACGGAGCGGGTGGGGGCCTCGGGCAAACAGCTGTCACGCGTTGGGGGTTGGCAGGCGATGGTGGTGCACCAGCACAGGCGACGGAGCAGGCGTGCGGGTGAGGCGGTGCTCGCGGTCTGTGCGGCGGTGGCCGTCGCCGCGCTCAGCGCGTGCGGAGCGGCCAGCGGCACGGGAACCGGCCCGGGCGGCGGCTCCCGCGGCGGCTCCGGCGACGACCGGCCCCCCGGCGACCCGGCCGCCGCGGTGCGCGGCGCCGCCGACGCGCTGACCGCGGCCGGGAGCGCGCGGACCCGTACGGCGATGGAGATGGCGACCGGCGGGACCCGGGTGACGATCCGGGGCGAGGGCGGGGTCGACTTCCGCAAGCGGATGGGCCAGCTGCTGGTGATGCTGCCCGCCGACGTGAAGGGACAGCCCGAGCACCGGCCCATCACCGAGCTGCTCGTCCCGGGCGCGCTCTACATGAAGAACCGGGGCGCCGGCGTCCCCGACGACAAGTGGGTCCGGCTCGACACGGCCGCCCTCTCCGACGGGAACCTCGTCACCGGCGGCGCCACCGATCCGGTGGCCGCGGCCGAGCTGCTGCGGGGCGCGCAGGAGGTGACGTACGTGGGCGAGACCGAGGTGGCCGGCACCAGGGTGCGGCACTACCGGGGGACGGCGGACATCGCGCGGGCCGCGAAGAGCGCCTCACCGGGCGTCAAGGGGGCCCTGGAGGCCGCGGCGAAAGGGTTCAGCAAGGACAGCGTGCCGTTCGACGCCTACCTGGACGAGGAGGGCCGGCTGCGGAAGGTCCAGCACCGGTTCACGTACGTCAAGAATGGCGTGATCGATGTCTCCTCGACCACGCTGCTGTACGGCTTCGGGACTCCGGTGACCGTCGTATTGCCCGCAAGCGGGGACATTTTCGCCGGGAAGATCGCCGAATAGCCGGCCGGGCGGGGGGAAGCGGTGCGTCCGGGCCATGGCCCCGCTATCCGGAAATGGTCCATCCGTGTCATGCGCGGCGCGCGGCGCGATCCCTACGCTGGGAAGCCGAGCGCCGACGGGCGAGGACGGCAGAGAGAGGTGACACGCGTGACTCCCGCAGGCGGCATGACGGTGCAGGACCACGTGGCGCTCGCCGAGATCGAACTGTGCGGTGAGCTGATCATCGCGGCCTCGGCCGCGGCCGAGGAGCGGCTGAGCCAGGACCGGATCGACGAGGTGCTGATGGGCATCTGCCTCTAGCCCCTGAAGCCCCCCGGCTAGCCCCTGAACCCCTGAAGCCCCCCGGCGGTCGCCCGTCGGGCCGTTGCCGGGAGCCCCGGCCCCCGGGCCCCGGCGGTCAGCTGCGCAGCAGGCGGGCGATGGCCTTCGTGGCCTCCTCCACCTTCGCGTCGATCTCGGTGCCGCCCTTGACGGCCGCGTCCGCGACGCAGTGGCGCAGGTGCTCCTCCAGCAGCTGGAGGGCGAAGGACTGGAGGGCCTTGGTGCTGGCCGAGACCTGCGTGAGTATGTCGATGCAGTACACGTCCTCGTCGACGAGCCGCTGGAGGCCGCGGATCTGGCCCTCGATCCTGCGCAGTCGCTTGAGGTGCTCGTCCTTCTGGTGGTGGTAGCCGTGGACGGCTCCGGAGCCCTCCGCCTCGATGGTCGTCATCGGTCCTCCCGTGGTCCGGAAAGAGGGGTTATACCCCTCATGGGTATAGGGTACTTCGCCCACGCCGAGGGGACAGGGGTCCGTGCCGCCCACTCTGCCTGATGGGACACTGGGGAACCGCCGGTTAGCCGTGGCCGGGGGATGCGCCTAGCATCAGCCTGACCGAATCCAATGCACCCCGAGGACCTCACGTGCGATTTCGTCTGACCCCCAGGGAGACGAGCTTCTACGACATGTTCGCCGCATCCGCGGACAACATCGTCACGGGCTCCAAGCTCCTCATGGAACTGCTCGGAGCGGACCCCTCCGCCCGGGCCGAGATCGCGGAGCGGATGCGGGCGGCGGAGCACGCGGGGGACGATGCCACCCACGCGATCTTCCACCAGCTGAACTCCTCCTTCATCACGCCGTTCGACCGGGAGGACATCTACAGCCTCGCGTCCTCGCTCGACGACATCATGGACTTCATGGAGGAGGCGGTCGATCTCGTCGTCCTCTACAACGTGGAGGAGCTGCCCAAGGGCGTCGAGCAGCAGATCGAGGTGCTGGCGCGGGCGGCCGAGCTGACCGCCGAGGCCATGCCGCACCTGCGGACGATGGACAACCTGACCGAGTACTGGATCGAGGTCAACCGCCTCGAGAACCAGGCCGACCAGATCCACCGCAAGCTGCTCGCCCAGCTCTTCAACGGCAAGTACGACGCCATCGAGGTGCTGAAGCTCAAGCAGATCGTCGATGTGCTCGAAGAGGCCGCCGACGCGTTCGAGCACGTCGCGAACACGGTGGAGACCATCGCGGTCAAGGAGTCCTGAACCTCGTGGACACCTTTGCGCTGGTCGTGACCATTGGTGTCGCGCTCGGCTTCACGTATACGAACGGCTTCCACGACTCCGCGAACGCCATCGCGACCTCCGTCTCCACGCGGGCCCTGACCCCGCGCGCGGCGCTGGCCATGGCCGCCGTGATGAACCTCGCGGGTGCCTTCCTCGGCAGCGGGGTGGCCAAGACGGTCAGCAAGGGCCTGATCGAGACCCCGCACGGCAACAAGGGCATGTGGATCCTGTTCGCCGCCCTGATCGGCGCGATCGTCTGGAACCTGATCACCTGGTACTTCGGGCTGCCCTCGTCCTCCTCGCACGCCCTCTTCGGCGGCATGGTGGGCGCGGCGCTGGCCGGCGGGACCGAGGTCATCTGGTCCGGGGTCGTCGAGAAGGTCGTCATCCCGATGTTCGTCTCACCGGTCGTGGGCCTCGTCGTCGGTTATCTGGTCATGGTCGCCATCCTGTGGATGTTCCGCCGGGCCAACCCGCACAAGGCCAAGCGCGGCTTCCGGATCGCGCAGACGGTGTCGGCGGCCGGCATGGCGCTGGGCCACGGCCTTCAGGACGCGCAGAAGACGATGGGCATCGTGGTGATGGCCCTGGTCATCGCCGACGTGCAGGGCCCGGGCGACGCCATCCCGATCTGGGTCAAGATCGTCTGTGCCGTGATGCTGTCGCTGGGCACGTACGCGGGCGGCTGGCGCATCATGCGCACCCTCGGCCGCAAGATCATCGAGCTGGACCCGCCGCAGGGCTTCGCCGCCGAGACCACCGGTGCGTCGATCATGTTCGGCTCGGCGTTCCTCTTCCACGCGCCGATCTCCACCACCCACGTGATCACCTCGGCGATCATGGGTGTGGGCGCGACGAAGCGGGTCAACGCGGTCCGCTGGGGCGTCGCCAAGAACATCATCCTGGGCTGGTTCATCACCATGCCGGCGGCGGCCCTGGTGGCCGCGGTCAGCTTCTGGATCGTGAACCTGGCGTTCGTCTGAGCAGCGGTACGAAAGCGGGCCGGCTCCCCCCCACCCAGGGGGAGCCGGCCCTTTTCCTTCGCCCTGCGGCGGCACCGCCATGCAGCACCGCAGGACGTCCAGACGGGTTCCGGCGTCTAGCCGAAGCGGCCCGAGATGTAGTCCTCGGTCGCCTGGACGGACGGGTTGGAGAAGATCCGGTCCGTGTCGTCGATCTCGACCAGCTTGCCCGGCTGGCCGACGGCGGCGAGGTTGAAGAAGGCGGTGCGGTCGGAGACGCGGGCCGCCTGCTGCATGTTGTGCGTCACGATGACGATCGTGAAGCGCTCCTTCAGCTCCCCGATCAGGTCCTCGATGGCGAGGGTGGAGATCGGGTCGAGGGCGGAGCACGGCTCGTCCATCAGCAGGACCTGCGGCTCGACGGCGATGGCGCGGGCGATGCACAGGCGCTGCTGCTGGCCGCCGGAGAGGCCGGAGCCGGGCTTGCCCAGGCGGTCCTTGACCTCGTTCCAGAGGTTGGCGCCCTTGAGGGACCGCTCGACCGTGTCGGCCAGCTCGGACTTCTTGTAGCTGCCGTTCAGGCGCAGGCC
This sequence comes from Streptomyces sp. NPDC048352, assembly GCF_040651895.1. Taxonomy (NCBI): domain Bacteria; kingdom Bacillati; phylum Actinomycetota; class Actinomycetes; order Kitasatosporales; family Streptomycetaceae; genus Streptomyces; species Streptomyces sp. NPDC048352. The sequence goes on along the minus strand of NZ_JBEZKZ010000089.1, from coordinate 7,708 downwards.
CGCCGCCACGTTGTCGAAGATCGACATGGTGGGGAAGGGGTTGGGGCGCTGGAAGACCATGCCGACCGTGCGGCGGACCGCGACCGGGTCCACGCCGGGCCCGTACAGGTTCTCGTCGTCCAGCAGCACCTTGCCCTCGACCCGGCCGCCGGGGGTGACCTCGTGCATGCGGTTCAGGGTGCGCAGGAAGGTGGACTTGCCGCAGCCGGACGGGCCGATGAAGGCCGTCACGGAGCGCGGTTCCACGGTCATCGAGATGTCGTCGATGGCCTTGTGGCTGCCGTAGAAGGCGGACAGTCCGCTGACGTCGATTCGCTTCGCCATGAGGGTCACTTCTCTTTCATACAAGTCTCACGCGGCGGAGCCGCAAGTCGATGCTCTAGCGACCGGTCTTTGGGGCCTTCCAGCGGGCGATGCCGCGGGCCACCAGATTGAGGATCATGACGAAGGCGATCAGGACGAGCGCCGCGGCCCATGCCCGGTCGTAGGAGGCTTCACTGCCGACCTTGTACTGCTCCCAGATGTAGAGGGGGAGCGAGGACTGGGCGCCTTCGAAGGGGTTGCCGTTGATGAGCTGGGAGCCGAAGACCAGCAGCATGATCGGGGCGGTCTCACCGGCGATGCGTGCCACTGCCAGCATGACACCGGTGGAGATGCCGCCGATGGCGGTGGGGAGCACGACCTTGAGGATCACGCGCCACTTCGGCACGCCGAGGGCCAGGGCGGCCTCGCGCAGCTCGTTCGGTACGAGCTTCAGCATCTCCTCGGTGGAGCGGACCACGACCGGCATCATCAGGATCGACAGGGCCATGGCGCCGGCGAAGCCGGAGGGGCCGAAGCCGAGCATCAGGTTCCAGGTCGTCAGGATGAACAGGCCCGCGACGATGGAGGGGATGCCGGTCATGACGTCGACGAAGAAGGTGACGGCCCGGGCGAGCCGGCCCTTGCCGTACTCGACCAGGTAGACGGCGGTCAGCAGGCCGACGGGCGCGGCGATCAGGGTGGCGAGGCCGACCTGCTCCAGGGTGCCGAGGAGGGCGTGGTAGACGCCGCCGCCCTGCTCGAAGCTGGTCACTCCGTTCATGGAGTGGCCCAGGAAGTCGCCGTCGAGGACCGTCATGCCCCGGCTGACGGTGGTCCACATCAGCGAGAGCAGCGGGACGACCGCGAGGACGAAGCAGACCCAGACGACGGAGGTCGCGACGCGGTCCTTGGCCTGGCGGCGGTTCTCGACGACCGCGCTGGAGGCGTAGGTGATCACGACGAACAGCAGGGCGGCGATCAGGCCCCACTGGACCTTGCTGTGCAGGTCGAAGACGAGTCCGGTGACGCTGCCGAGCACGGCGGAGACGACCGCGGTGCCGGCGGGGGCCCAGCGGGGCAGGCCGCCGCGGGTCAGTCCGGCGGGGGCGGAGGACGTGCGGGCCCGGGTGGGGCGCTGGTCCTGGAGTGCGTGGCTCATCAGGCGTTCGCCCCCGAGAAGTCCTTGCGACGGGCGATGATCAGGCGCGCGGCGCCGTTGACCAGCAGGGTGAGGAGGAAGAGGACCAGGCCGGAGGCGATCAGCGCGTCACGGCCGAACTCGTTGGCCTCGTCGAACTTCGCGGCGATGTTCTGCGCGAAGGTGCCGCCGCCCGGGTTCAGGACGTGCAGCGAGATCAGGAAGCTGGGGGAGAGGACGGTGGCCACGGCCATGGTCTCGCCGAGCGCGCGGCCGAGGCCGAGCATCGAGGCGGAGATGACGCCGGAGCGGCCGAAGGGCAGCACCGACATCCGGATGACTTCCCAGCGGGTCGCGCCGAGGGCCAGGGCGGCCTCCTCGTTCATGCGCGGGACCTGGAGGAAGACCTCGCGGCTGACGCTGGTCACGATCGGCAGGATCATGATCGCGAGCAGGATGCCGACGGTGAAGAGCGAGCGGGCGACGCCGACCTGGGTCTTGTCGAAGACGTAGGTCCAGCCGAGGTACTCGTCGAGCCAGAGGTTCAGCCCGTTCAGCTGCGGCACCAGGAAGAGGGCGCCCCAGATGCCGTAGACGATCGACGGCACGGCGGCCAGCAGGTCGACCACGTAGGCGAGGGGCGCGGCCAGCCTGCGCGGCGCGTAGTGCGAGATGAACAGGGCGATGCCGACGGCGACCGGGACCGCGATGGCCATCGCGATGACCGAGCTGACGACGGTGCCGAAGAGGAGGACGGCGATGCCGAAGACGGGCGGGTTGGCCGAGGCGTTCCAGTCGAAGGTGGTGAGGAAGTTGCCCTCGTTCTTCGACAGGGCGATGCCGGCCCGGTAGGTGAGGAAGGCGGCGATCGACGCCATGATCACCAGGAGCAGGATGCCGGAGCCCTTGGAGAGCGCGGCGAAGATCCTGTCACCGGCGCGGCCGGTGGACGCGCCGCCCGGGGAGACGGGCGGAGCCGTGTCTGTGTGGCTGGGTGTGGTGGAAGCCATGGTCTTTCCGGTCTGTGTGGGGGGCGGGCCCCCTGGCGGCGGTGCACCGGATTCCCCCTGGTGGGGGGAGGGTCCCGGGCGCCGGGCCGATCGGCGGAGGATCGGCCCGGGCCGGGAGGGCGGGACTAGGCGAGCGACTTGATGGCGTCGCGGACCTTGGTGTTGATCTCGGCCGGGATCGGCGCGTAGCCGTTCTCGGTGAGGACCTTCTGGCCCGCGTCCGAGGCGGTGTACTCGAGGAAGGACTTCACGGTGCCGAGGGTCTCGGCCTTGTTGCCCTTGTCGCAGACGACCTCGTACGTGACGAGGACGATCGGGTACGCGCCCTCGGCCTTGGTGGTGTAGTCGAGCTTCAGGGCCAGGTCGGAGCCGGTGCCGGCGACCTTCGCGGCGGCGATGGCCTTGGAGGCGTTCTCCGGGGTGGCCTTGACCGGGGTGCCGGCGCCGGTGTTGACGTCGACGGTCTTGATGCTCTGCGAGGCGGCGTACGACAGCTCGAAGTAGCCGATCGCGCCGTCGACGGCCTTGACCTGGGAGGCGACGCCGGCGGAGCCGGAAGCGGCCTGGCCGCCGGGGGCCGGCCACTTCTTCGAGGCCTCGAAGGACCAGGCGTCGGGGGCGGCGGCCTTGAGGTACTTGCCCAGGTTCTCGGTGGTGCCCGAGTCCTCGGAGCGGTGGAAGGCCTGGATGGCGGTGGAGGGGAGCGTGACGCCGGGGTTCAGCTTCTTGATCGCCTCGTCGTCCCACTTCTTGATCTTGTCGTTGAAGATGTTGGCGATCGTGGCGGCGTCGAGGTTCAGCTTGTCCACGCCGGAGACGTTGAAGCCGAGGGCGATCGGGCCGCCCACCATCGGCAGGTTGATGCCCTGGCCGCCGGTGCAGACCTTCTTCGACTCCTCGACCTGCTCGGGCTTCAGCGCGGAGTCCGAGCCGGCGAAGCCGACGGTGCCCTGGTTGAAGGCGACGATGCCCTCACCGGAGGAGGACGACTTGTAGTTCACCTCGACGCCGGAGCAGGCGGCCATGTAGTTCTTCACCCACAGGTCGACGGCGTTCTTCTGCGCGGAGGAGCCGGAGGCGAGGAGCTTGCCCTTGGCCCCGTCGCACTTGACGTCGCCCGGGGCGGCGGCCGAGGCCTTCGGGGTGCCGTCGGCACCGGTCTTCGTGTTGTCGTCCGAGCCGCACGCCGTGAGGACCAGGGCGCCGGACACGACGAGAGCCCCGAGGGCGGAGGCACGAAGCCGGTTCTTGCGCTGAAGCTTCACTTTCGGGTGTTCCTTCCGAGGGGCCGCCGGCCGCTTTCTTTATCGGGGCGGCGTGCGAAGAGGACTACGGGGCTTGTGTGGTGCGGCGCCGTGATTTCCCGATCGGCTCGCACCGTGCAGTACCGAAATTAGGCAGAACAGGTGAAGCGGTCGACCGCGCGTGGTGAACGGAGGGTGAACCGTGGCGGACGGCCCGGTGTGGACGCGGCGGTTCGTACCCGGGCGCAATCGGGCGTTATCCGCCCGTTATGCCGCCGTTACCGTTGCGGGGCCGGTGCCCTGGCCGGTCGGGTGGCACCAGGCGGGTGGCCGGATTTCGGCGGTGCCCCGCCGGACCCCTGCTCTGGCCCCTTCCCCCGGGGCGGCGCCCGTATCCCCCGCTGGGGGCTCCGCCCCCCCGGCCCCTCGCGCCTCCCACGCCGCCGGGGCCGGAATCCGCCGCGCGGATCCGGCCCGCGCAGCGGCGGGCCCGCCCCTACGGGCGCCGGGCGGCCTCGGCCGTGACGCGGACCGGGCCGCCCAGGGCCGGAGGAAGCGGCGCGGCCGCCGCGGTGGCGGCCGGCTGCCAGAGGTGGTGGAACGAGACGCGGGCCGCCTCCACCGCGTGGCGCTGGTCGGCGTGCAGGACGCCGAGCGCGTACGCCGTCGCCGGGGCGATGCGCGGGGTGCGGGCGGCCGTCGCCGAGGCCGCGGCGGCCTCGGAGGCGTCCCGGTGGCGGTCCAGGGCCTCGCCCGCCGCCGCGAGCCGGGCCACGTCCCCGCCCAGGGCCTCCCGGGCGTAGCGGTGCACCCGCAGCAGGCGGCGCACCTCGTGCCAGGCACCGTCCTCGTGGGCGGCGTACGGGGTGCCCTGCGCGGCGGGAAGGGCCGAGACGGCCCCCGAGAGGCGGGCCCCGGTGAGCTCCGCCAGCGGCTCCAGCACCTCCGCGGCCGGGCCCCGGGCGGCCACCGGGTCCAGCGGAACCTCCGAGGCCAGCACCGCGACCGCGTCGGCCACCGCGTGGAAACGGGCCGAGCCGAGCGCCTGGAGGGTGGCGGAGTGCGCCCGGGTGCGCGCCAGCGTGAGCTGCCGCTCCAGCAGGGCCCCCGCCCGCGCCGAGCCCACCGTGAGGGCGCCGGAGCCCGGACCGCTCCGCGGCGAGGGGACCTCGGGGGAGGCGGACAGCCGCTGGAGGGCGTCCATCAGCCGGGACAGCCGGGCGGCGTAGGCGTGCTCGTCGGCCAGGGTGGAGGACAGCCAGACCAGCTCCGTGCGCAGCGGGTCCGCCCAGCCCGGCTCGGTGACCGCCCGGAACGTGCTCAGCGAGCCGGCGATCCGGCGGGCCGCGCCCCGCAGCCCGTACGCCGCCTCGCCGGCGTCCGCGGGGTCGGCGCCGCCCGCTGTGCCCGCGTCGTGCAGGCGCAGCGCGCGCAGGAAAGCGGTGGCCTGGGAGCGCAGGTACGCGCCGAGCACGTCACCCGCGGTCAGGTCGTCATGGTTTGGCAGGGCCACGCCGGCGCCTCCGGGCGTCTATGAGCATCTCCTGTACGTGCCGTAGCGGCTGGCCCTCGGCGTCGGTGCTGTGCCGGGTCCATTCGCCGTCCGGGCCCAGGTGCCAGGAGGAGGTGGCGTCGGACATGCCGGTCTCCAGCATCCGGTCCAGTGCCGCGCGGTGGGCCGGGTCGGTGACCCTGACCAGTGCCTCGATGCGGCGGTCGAGGTTGCGGTGCATCATGTCGGCGCTGCCGATCCACACCTCGGGTTCGCCGCCGTTGCCGAAGGCGAAGACCCGGGAGTGCTCCAGGAAGCGGCCGAGGACGGAGCGGACCCGGATGTTGTCCGACAGTCCGGGGACGCCGGGGCGTACGGCGCAGATGCCGCGGACCCAGATGTCGATGGGGACGCCCGCCTGGGAGGCCCGGTAGAGGGAGTCGATGAGGACCTCGTCGACGATCGAGTTCATCTTCAGCCGGACGGACGCCGGGCGGCCGGCCCGGTGGTGGTCGGCCTCCTTGTCGATGCGCGAGATCAGCCCGTCGCGCAGGGACTTCGGGGCGGTCAGCAGCCGGCGGTAGGTCTCGCGCCGGGAGTAGCCGGACAGCCGGTTGAAGAGGTCGGAGAGGTCCGCGCCGACCTGCGGGTCGGCGGTGAGCAGGCCGAGGTCCTCGTACAGGCGGGCCGTCTTGGGGTGGTAGTTGCCGGTGCCGACGTGGCTGTAGCGGCGCAGGGTGTCGCCCTCCTGGCGGACGACGAGGGAGAGCTTGCAGTGGGTCTTGAGGCCCACCAGGCCGTAGACGACGTGGCAGCCGGACTCCTCCAGCTTCCGCGCCCACTTGATGTTGGCCTGCTCGTCGAAGCGGGCCTTGATCTCGACGAGTACGAGGACCTGCTTGCCGGACTCGGCGGCGTCGATCAGGGCGTCGACTATGGGGGAGTCGCCGGAGGTGCGGTACAGGGTCTGCTTGATCGCGAGGACGTCCGGGTCGGCGGCGGCCTGCTCCAGGAAGGCCTGCACGGAGGTGGAGAAGGAGTCGTACGGGTGGTGCAGGAGCACGTCGCGCTCGCGCAGCGCGGCGAAGATGTCGGGTGCGGACGCGGACTCCACCTCGGCGAGGTCGCGGTGGGTCCCGGCGACGAACTTCGGGTACTTCAGCTCCGGCCGGTCCAGGGAGGAGATCCCGAAGAGGGCGGTCAGGTCGAGGGGGCCGGGCAGCGGGTACACCTCGGCGGCGGTGACGTTCAGCTCCTGGACGAGCAGGTCCAGGACGCCGGGGTCGATGGACTCCTCGACCTCCAGGCGCACGGGCGGGCCGAAGCGGCGTCGCATGAGCTCCTTCTCCAGGGCCTGGAGGAGGTTCTCGGCGTCGTCCTCCTCGACCTCGAGGTCCTCGTTGCGGGTCACGCGGAACATGTGGTGCGCGAGCACCTCCATGCCGGGGAACAGCTCCTCCAGGTGCGCGGCGATCACGTCCTCCAGCGGGACGTAGCGCTGCGGGGAGGCCTCCAGGAAGCGCGAGAGCAGGGGCGGGACCTTGACCCGGGCGAAGTGGCGGTGGCCGCTGACGGGGTTGCGCACGACGACGGCCAGGTTGAGGGAGAGGCCGGAGATGTACGGGAACGGGTGCGCGGGGTCCACGGCCAGCGGGGTGAGCACCGGGAAGATCTGGTTGCGGAACAGGGTGAAGAGGCGGGCCTGCTCCTTCTCGGTGAGGTCGGGCCACCGGATGAGGTGGATGCCCTCCTCGGCGAGCTGCGGGGCGATGTCCTGCTGGTAGCAGGCGGCGTGCCGGGCCATGAGCTCGCGCGAGCGGGTCCAGATCAGGTCCAGCACCTCACGGGGCTGGAGGCCCGAGGCCGAACGGGTGGCGACGCCGGTGGCGATGCGGCGCTTGAGGCCGGCGACGCGGACCATGAAGAACTCGTCCAGGTTGCTCGCGAAGATCGCCAGGAAGTTCGCGCGCTCCAGGAGCGGGGTGGCGGGGTCCTCGGCGAGTTCGAGCACCCGCTCGTTGAAGGCCAGCCAGCTGCGCTCCCGGTCGAGGAAGCGGTTCGCGGGCAGCTCTCCGCTCTCGTCCTTGTCCTCGTAGGCGTCCAGGTCCGCGTCGAGGTCGGGATCGAGGTCGACGTGACCGACCACGCGGGCGGCGTGGGGGCGGTGTGCGGCTATGGAGCCGAGGCGGGGCTTCGCGGGGCCGCTTTGGCTCTCGGCGGCGGGAGCGGGGGCGTGAGACGGGTGCTGGGCGGGGACCTCGGCGGGGCCTGCGCTGGGCTGGTGGCTCATGACTCCATTCTTCCGCGCACGCGGCAGGACAGGCGCGTCGGAAGTGTCTGCCGTCAGACGGAGTCGGGGCTGCATGCCGGGAGACTCGCAAGCGTGTCTGAATGCCCGGTTAATGGCGTATGGCTTCCTAGGGGGCGTCCGCAAAGTCCCGCCTGCCCTGCGACGCCTGGCACCGCACCTCGCCGCGTTGTCGGGCCCGCCCGAGTACGTCCAGTACGCGGGCGGCCCTCC
>NZ_JBEZKZ010000088.1:0-28170 GCF_040651895.1 Streptomyces sp. NPDC048352 | reverse complement strand
GAGCCGATACGACAGCTGGACGCGTACTTCGCCGGTTCGCTGCGCCGCTTCGAGCTGCCGCTGGACTGGCGGCTCAGCTCCGGCTTCAACCGCCACGCGAGTCCTTGTGCGGCCGCAGGTACAGCGCCCAGTAGAGGGTGGCGACGGCGGTGATCCCGCCGGTCCACAGCAGGTACTCGGTCTCCTGCTGGGTCAGGATGTACGCGAACACGAGGAGCAGCACGATCGGCACGGCCGGCCACAGCGGCATCCGCCAGGCGGCGCTCTCGCCGTGCGCCCCGCGCCGGCTGAACAGCGCGGCCACCGCGACCAGCAGGTACATGCCGGTCACCGACACGCCCGTCACGCCGTACAGGGTGTCGAGGTTGACGAAGCACATGGCCGCACCCGGAAGGCCGACGAGCAGCGTCGCCACCCACGGGGAGCCGAAGCGGCCCAGGCGCGACAGACCGCGGTTGACCGGCTCGGGCCAGGCCTTGTCGCGGGCGGAGGCGAAGAGCACGCGGGAGTTCTGGATGACCATGACGATGCCGGCGTTGACGATGGCCAGGGCCACGCAGAGGCTGACGAAGGTGCCGACGGCCGAGTTGGACCAGGCGGTCACCATCGAGCCGAGGTCGCCGGCGGTCAGCGCCTCCAGGTCCGGGGCGCCGACGGTGATCGCGATGACCGGGACGAGGATGACGGCCGTGGAGATGGCGAGGGTCGCGAGCACGGTCCGCGGGACGTTGCGGCGCGGCTGCTCCAGCTCCTCGGAGAGGTAGACGGCGGTCGAGAAGCCCTGGGTGACGAAGAGCGCGATCGCCAGGCCGGAGACCACCATCATGGCCGTCACCGTGGAGACGCCGCCGCCCTCGGCGGCCACCGAGCCGTGCACCAGGGCGTCGGCGCCCCGCTCGCTGTGGGCGAAGCCGAGCACGGCGACCAGCGCGGCGGCGACCACTTCCAGGACGAGGAAGACGCCCGTGATCCACGCGTTGGCCCGCAGGTCCAGCAGACCGGCGAGGGTGGCGAGCAGCATCACGCCGGCGCCGGCCGCCGGGGCCGGTATGTCGACCACCGGGGCGAGGTAGTCGGCCGTGCCCATGGCGATCACGGGCGGCACGATCATCACCACGAGCAGGGACAGGACGAAGACGAGCCAGCCGGCGAGCCGGCCCGCCAGGGTGGAGACCATGGCGTACTCGCCGCCGGCGCTGGGAATGAGCGTGCCCAGTTCCGAGTAGCAGAACGCCACGCCGACGCACAGCAGTGAGCCGATGGCGATGGTGAGCGCGGTCCACGTGCCGAGCCCCGAGAAGAGGTCGGGGACGACGACGAAGAGGGTCGAGGCGGGCGTCACGCACGACAGCGTGAGCAGGGTCCCGCCGACGACGCCGATGGAGCGCTTGAGCTTCTGCGGGGTGGGCCCGGTGGCCGGGGAGAGGGCCTGGGGTGCGCTGATCGTGTCAGTCATCGGTGCGGTGTTCCGATCGGCAGATGCGGGGAAGGGTGCGGGAGCGGTATCGCCTCCGGGGCGGTGGTGGGCACTTCGTTCGCTGGCTCCCGGGCCGCTATGCAAGCTCCACGAGATCCGCAGGTCAATAGCTGTTCGCCTGCGGATTCCATCGTGGATCATGCCCCTGCACCGCGGGTCCGGGTGTTAAGGCCGCGTAAATGTTGAGCGGCCGGGGGGTACGGGAACCGCAGCGAGATCCAATGAATTTCCCTCCGCTTTGCCAGCTGCCGAGACGCCCCCCGGCCGGGCGGGCGGGAGGTGTGGAGGGGACTGGGGGTCTATGCCGCGATCCGCCGGGATCGTCCGGCCCGGCCCCGGTGCAGGGGGAACGCCCTACCCGTCGCCGCCCGCGGGGGCCGCCGGGCCGGGCGTGCGGGAGGCCAGCAGGAGGGCGATGTCGTCCGGGCGGTCGGCGGTCCGGCCCGCCTCGGCGACCAGCCGGTCGGCCGTCTCCGTCAGCGGCGACGGCCGGGCCGCGGCCAGGGCCGCGCGCAGCCGCTCCACGCCCTCGTCGATGTCCCTGCCCGGCGTCTCCACCAGCCCGTCGGTGTACAGGGCCAGCACCGCGCCCGGATCCAGCGTCAGCTCCGTCACCGGGTACCGCGCTCCGGGGTCGATGCCGAGCACCACCCCGCCCGCCAGGTCCAGGACCTCCACCCGCCCGTCGGGGTGGCGCAGCAGCGGCTGCGGGTGCCCGGCGCGGGCCGCCAGGGCCCGGCCGGACGCCGGGTCCAGCAGGACGTAGCAGCAGCTGGCGAACTGGCCCGGGTCGAGGTCGATCAGCAGCTGGTTGGTACCGCGCACCACCTGGTCGGGGGCGTTGCCGCTGAGCGCGAAGGCCCGTACGGCACTGCGCAGTTGCCCCATGGTGGCGGCGGCCGCCACCCCGTGGCCCTGGACGTCCCCGATGACCAGCGCCAGCGGGCCCGCGGCCGTCTCGATGACGTCGTACCAGTCGCCCCCGACCTCCATGCCGTCCGTTCCGGCCAGGTACCGGCCCACCGTGCTCACCTCGCCCCGCACCGGCAGCCGGCGCGGCAGCAGTGCCGCCTGGAGCCCCCGGGCCAGGGCCGCCTCGCTGTCGTAGCGCCGCGCCCGTTCCAGGGCCTGCGCGATCAGGCCGGCGAGCGCCGTGAGGACCGTACGCTCCTCCGGGCTGAAGCCGCGCCGCTGGTCGAAGCCGAGGATGCAGGAGCCCACCGGGCGGCCGGAGGCGATCAGCGGCAGGAAGGCGCGGGCCCCGACGTCGGCGTCCAGCGGGATCCCCGGATAGGCCGCCGCCAGACGCTCCATCGACTCGAAGAACAGCGGCCGGCCCGAGGTGAGGGTCTCCACCCCGGGCAGCCGCTCGTCCAGCGGCACCCCGTCGAAGCGGTCGAGGAACCCGTGGGGGAAACCGGTCTCCCAGGCCAGGTACAGGTGCCGTTCGTCGAGGAGGTAGATGGCCAGCTGGCGGCCGCCGAACGCCGGCAGCAGCTCCTCGGTGACCACCGCCGACACCTGCCGGGCGGTCACCGCCTCGGTCAGCGCGATCGCCAGGGCCACGGGCCGGTACAGGGAGGAGGCCCGGTCCGCCGGCGACCCGAGGCCGGCGCCGGGGCGGGTCACCGACCCGGGGGCGTAGACGGGCGCCTCGACGGCCTCCAGGGTGACCGTCACCCCCGAGGGGCCCGGATGCAGGCCCACCGACAGCCACTCCTCCGGGCCCGGCCCGGTGTCCGGGCCGGTGTCCGCGCCGGGGCCGGTTTCCGGGGGCGCGCCGCGCCGGGCAGCGAAACCGACGGGCTCGCCGGAGATGAACACCCCGCGGAAGTGGTCCTCGTAGGCGGAGTGTCCGAGCCAGGGCAGCGCCTCCCACAGCAGGCGTCCGCGCAGCGGGGGCGCGGCCGGCCCGAGGAGCTCCCCGGCGGCGGCGTTGACGAAGGCGATGACGCCCTGCCGGTCCACGGACAGCACCGCGAGCCCGAGCCGGTCCACGGCCTCCCGGGCCTCCACGGCCTCCCGGGCGTCCCCGGCCTCCACGGCCTCCCGGGCCTCCACGGCTCCCTCGGCGTCGCCGGTGTCCGCGGAGGGGCCCGGCGGCCACGGCACGCACAGCGGATCGCCGTCCCAGCGCACCGGGTCCCCGGCGGCGCTCAGCGCGGCCAGCTCGCGCCCCAGCCCGGCGGCGGCCTCCCGCAGCCGCTCCCGCTCACCGGCCTCCACCGTGGCCCCGGGCGCCGCCGGGCGCAGCACCAGCAGAACCCCGAACCGCTCCGCCCCGGCGGCGACCGGCTCGTAGAACGACCCGAAGGGGAACGGCAGCCCCGCCATCAGCTGCGGGAAGCGCCGCATCGCGGACTCCCCGTCCGGCAGGTGCACGGACTGCCCGGTGCGGTAGGCCTCGGCCACCGGGTACGGCCGGTTCACCTGCATCCGCCACCAGGGCCGGAACAGCCTCCCCGGCAGGCCCGTGACCACCGCCATCCGCAGCAGCCCCTCGGTGCCGGAGCGCAGGTAGATCCCGCCCGCGTGCGCGCCGAGGGCCTCCACGGCCCGCACCGTCGCCCGCGCGAGCGCCTGGCCCGTGGCGACGGGGGCCGGGCCGCCGCTGTCCGGTGTCGCCGTCACACAGTCAGCATGCGCCCTCGCCCCCGGCGGCTGCACCCGGGCTCACGCTCGCCCGGCCCGCTTCGAGCCGCCGCCCCGGTAGCCCCGGACGACCACCGCCGAGGCGACGACCAGCACGGCCGCCACCGTACGCAGCGCCACCCCCATGGCGTCGGTGAAGGCCGCCGCCTGCGCGGGATCCGCCGGGTTCCCGTGGAAGCGGGAGGCCAGTACGGTGCCGGCCACCGCCACCCCCAGGGCCGCGCCGACCTCCCGGGCGGCGGTGTTGAGCCCCGAGCCCAGCCCCGCCTGGTGCGGCGGCATCTCCGAGACCACCGTCAGGGTCAGCGGGGGCGCGCACAGCCCGGTCCCGACCGACAGCACCAGCAGGTACGCGGCGTACACGGCGTACGGGGTGCCCGCGCCGGCGGTGGACACCAGCAGCAGCCCGCCTCCGATCAGCAGCAGCCCGGCCCCGACCGGCAGCCGGGGCCCGGTCCGCTCCGCGAGCCGCGCGCCCAGCCTGGGCACGACGGCCATGCCCACGGTGAGCGGGACGATCGCGAGGCCCGCCTGGGCCGGCGAGAAGCCCTTGGCGTACTGGAGGTACTGGGAGTTGACGAAGAACAGGGCGAACAGGCCGAAGAAGGCGGCGCCGATGCCCAGCGTCCCCGCGCGCAGCCCGCGGGAGGTGAAGATCCGGGGGTCCAGCAGGGGGCGCGCGGTGCGCAGGGCGTGGGCGGTGAAGGCGGCCAGCAGCACCGCCCCGGCCCCGAAGGAGCCCAGGACGCGGACGGAGGACCAGCCGTAGGAGGGCCCCTCGATGATCCCGTGGACCCCGGCGAACAGGGCCCCGGCCAGGAGCAGGGCCCCGGCCGGGTCGACGGCGGCGTCCGCCCGTGAAGGCGTACGGGGCACCGTGCGGGCCACGGCGAGGGCGAGCAGCGCGGCCAGCGGCACGACCGCCCAGAACAGGGCGCGCCAGGTCAGGAACTGCCCGGCCAGACCGCCGCCGACGTTGCCCGCCAGGCCCCCGAGGCCGGCGGCCAGCGTCCAGGTGGCGAGCGCCTGCCCGCGCCGCTCGGGCGGGCTCAGGTGGATCAGGACGGACATGGTGGCCGGCATGATCAGCGCCGCCCCGGCCCCGCACAGCCCGCGCCCGGTGATCAGCACGGCCGGGTCCCGGGCGAGCGCGCTGAGCGCCGCACCCGCGGCGAACAGGCCGAGGCCGGCCAGCAGGGCCCCCTTGCGGCCGTACCGGTCGCCGAGGGCGCCGGCCGGGATCAGCAGCGCGGCGAAGACGATCACGTACGCGTCGACCGCCCACAGCAGCTCGGCCGGCCCCGGATGCAGGGTGGAGGCGGCGAGCTGCGGCAGCAGCAGGTTGACGGCGGCGACCATGCCCTGGGCGACGAGCACGCAGGCGCACAGGACGAGCAGGGCCGGACGGGACAGGCCGGGCGGGGGGCCGCCGGCAGGGCGGACCGGTACCGGTGTGCGGGCATGGCGGAGCACGGCTCCTCCTGGGAGTCGGTGGGCGGTGAGGGGCGGGGGAGTCGGGTGAGGGCCGTCGCGGCCATCTCCCCGCAACCACCGTAGGGTTGGAGTGACCTGCTTTCCAGTGCAAGTTGTGCAAGGGACGAATGCGCGTGACGCAATCCGGATCGGGGCTGGACCTCAACCTGCTCCTCGCCCTCGACGTCCTCCTGGAGGAGTCGAGCGTCTCCAGGGCCGCCGCCCGCCTGCACCTCTCCGAGCCCGCCATGAGCCGGACCCTGGGCCGGATCCGCAAGGCCCTCGGCGACCCCGTGCTGGTGCGGGCCGGGCGGACGATGGTCCCGACCCCGCACGCGCTGGCCGTGCAGGGCGAGGTCCGGGCCGTCGTGGAGCGCGCCCGCGCACTGTTCCTCGCGGGCGGCCGGGTGGACCTGGAGACCCTGACCCGTACCTTCACCGTCCTCGCCCACGACTCCTTCGCCGCCGCCGTCGGCGCCGCGCTCCTGCGGCGCACGGCCCGCGAGGCGCCCGGGGTGCGGCTGCGGTTCCTCACCGAGAGCCACGTCGACCTGCCCGTGCTGCGCGAAGGGGTCGCGGACCTGGAACTCGGCGTCATCGACAGCCGTTCACCCGAGGTACGCACCGAGCACCTCTTCGACGACCGGATGCTGGGCGTCGTACGGCGGGGGCACCCGCTGCTGCGCGGCCGGATCAGCGCGCGCCGGTTCGCCGCGGGGGAGCACCTGACCGTGTCCCGGCGCGGGCGGCTGGAGGGGCCGGTGGACGCCGCCCTCGCCGAACGGGGCCTGTCGCGGCGGGTGGTGGCCGGCATCGGGTCCCTCGCCGCCTCCCTCTTCGTGCTGCGGGAGACCGACCTGATCGGCCTGCTGGCCTCCCGGACCGTCCCGCAGGCGGAGGCGCTCGGCCTCGTCACCTTCGAGGTCCCCCTGGACCTCCCGCCGCTGCCCGTGGGGCTGGCCTGGCACCCCCGCCACGACGCCGACCCCGCGCACGTCTGGCTGCGCGGCTGCGCCCGCGAGCTGCTGCCCGGCTGACGCGGGACGCGCGGCCCCCGTCCCGGCCGCGATGCGCCGAACGCCTCCCCCGAAGGGGGGACACGGCGCCGCGCACGCCGTCGGGCGCGCCCGCGCCGGGCAGGCATCCGGCATGCAACCCCCGTACGACGACACGCACCCGGCCCCCCGCGCGGCCTTCACGGCGGCCGACGCCTTCACCCTCCGCACCGCCCTCGACGCCCTCGGCGGGGTCCGCGACCTGGACGCCCTCGACGTGGGCTGCGGACACGGCGGCACCGCCGTCATGCTGGCGAGCGGCGGCGCCCGGCGGGCCGTCGGCGTCGACAGCTGCCCGGACCGGGTCCGCAGGGCACGGGAGTCCGCGCCGGCCTCCGCACCCGTCGAGTACGTCGTCGCCGACGCGGCCGACATGCCGCAGCTCGGCCCCTTCGACCTGGCCACCGCCGTCTACCTGTTCAGCCACGCCCCCGACCGCGCGGCCCTGCACGCCATGTTCCGCGGCATCCGCGCCAACCTGCGCCCCGGCGGGCGGCTGCTGTCGCTCGTCCGCAACCCCGGCGCGTACCCACGGGTGGACTGGTCGCCGTACGGGATGCGCATCCTCGACCGGGTGCCGGACGGCGACGCGCCGCTGCTGAAGGCCCAGTTCCTGACCGAACCCCCGCTGCACTTCGAGTACCGGGAATGGGCGCACGCGGACTTCGCCGAAGCCGCCGTCGACGCCGGCTTCAGCACCGTCGGCTGGCAGCCGTCCCGCACCCCGCCCGCCGACGCGGCGCGCGACGAGGCGTACTGGACCGCGTACCGGGCCTGGCCGGTCAGCTCGCTGATGACGTGCACCGCCTGAGCATCGGCTCCCTAACCGTGATCGGCGGTCTCCCGGACCAGCTCGACGATCCGGTCCCGGGCGGCCCGCCCCTCCGGGACCGGCAGCAGCGGGTACGCGTGCGGCAGGCCCTGCTCCTCGTGCCACTCCACCTGCGCCCCGGCCGCCCCGGCCCGCCGCAGCAGCTCCCGGCTGTCGGTGACCAGCACGTCCCGGGTCCCGGTGAACACCGTCAGCGGCGCCAGGCCCTCGAAGGACCCGTGCAGCGGGCTCACCCGCGGGTCGTCCGCGGCGAGCGTCCCCGCGTACAGCCGCCCCGCCTCGGCCAGCCCCGCCCGCGCCAGCACCGGGTCGGCCGCCTCCAGCGCCGCCTGCCCCGGGTGGCTCATGCTCAGGTCCAGCCAGGGGGAGATCAGCACGATCCGCGACGGCTGCGCGCCGGTGCGCTCCCGCAGCCGCTGCGCGGCGGCCAGCGCCAGCCCGGCCCCCGCGGAGTCCCCGATCAGCACCGTCCCGCCCGCGCCGCCGCTCTCGATCAGACCGCTCAGCAGGTCGGCGGCCGCGGGGACGGTCCGGTCGGCGGTGCCGCGGGGGGCGAGCACGTACGCCGGCACGACGACCCGGGCGCCCGCCCGCGTGACCAGGGTGCGGATCAGCGACCAGTGCGGGCGGACCAGCTCGTTGATGTACGCGCCGCCGTGGACGTACAGCACCCGCGCGACGGGCTCCTGCCCGCGCGGCGAGGCGTCGTACACCGGCCAGGCCCCGACGAAGGTCCGCGAGAGTTCCGCTACGCGCCCCAGCGAGCGCGGCGGCAGGTGCGACGCGGGCCGGCGGGCCGCCGCGGCCACCCGCGCCCGGACCGCCTCGGCGGTCGCGAACCGTCTTCGCCGCCCCGTCGCGACCAGTGCGGCCGAAAGCGCCCTGCTGCGCAGACTCGGCACGCCCCTCACCTCCCCTTTTCCCCGGTGGGGGACCGCTGCCGCGGCTTCCGCCCCCGAGCCCCTTCCCCGTCAAGGGAGGAGCATAGGCGTGAAGCTGCGCTGTCGACCCGCTTAAGAAAGTCTCGATGGACTGATCACCGCGCCGATCGGCAGATTGGTCCCCGTCACCCACGCCCCCCGCGTCCCAGCGGGCGCGGCGCCCCCTTCCGCATGCCTGGAGCCACCGCCATGAAGGCACTCGTCAAGCACAAGGCCGAGCCCGGGCTGTGGCTCATGGACGTCCCCGAGCCCGAGTACGGTCCCGGCGACGTGCTGATCAAGGTGCTGCGCACCGGCATCTGCGGCACCGACCTGCACATCCGGGCCTGGGACGGCTGGGCGCAGGGCGCGGTCAGGACCCCGCTCGTGCTGGGCCACGAGTTCGTCGGCGAGGTCGCCGCGGTCGGTGCGGACGTCCGCGACATCGAGACCGGCGCCCTGGTCAGCGGCGAGGGACACCTGGTGTGCGGCAAGTGCCGCAACTGCCTGGCCGGCCGCCGCCACCTGTGCCGCTCCACGGTCGGGCTCGGCGTCGGACGCGACGGGGCGTTCGCCGAGTACGTGGTGCTGCCCGCGCAGAACGTGTGGGTGCACCGCACCGCCGTGGACCTGGACGTCGCGGCGATCTTCGACCCCTTCGGCAACGCCGTGCACACGGCGCTGTCCTTCCCGCTGGTCGGCGAGGACGTGCTGATCACCGGCGCCGGCCCGATCGGCATCATGGCGGCCGCCGTCGCCAAGCACGCCGGTGCGCGTAACGTCGTCATCACCGACGTCAGCCCCGAGCGGCTGGAGATCGCCCGCAAGGCCGGCGCCACGCTCGCGGTGAACGTCGCCGAATCCTCCGTCGCCGACGCGCAGACGCGGCTGGGGCTGCGCGAGGGCTTCGACGTCGGCCTGGAGATGTCCGGCCGCCCCGAGGCGATGCGCGACATGATCGACAACATGACGCACGGCGGCAAGATCGCCATGCTCGGCCTGCCGGCCCAGGAGTTCCCCGTGGACTGGGCGAAGGTCGTCACCTCGATGATCACCATCAAGGGGATCTACGGCCGCGAGATGTTCGAGACCTGGTACGCGATGACCGTGCTGCTGGAGGGCGGCCTCGACCTGTCCCCGGTCATCACCAACCGCTACTCGCACCGCGACTTCCAGGCCGCCTTCGACGAGGCCTCCACCGCCCGCAGCGGCAAGATCATCCTGGACTGGACGGCCTGAGCCCCCGCCGGTGACGGCCCGGGCCCCCGGCCCGGGCCGCCGCGCCGACCGGACCACCTCCCCCCGGGCCGGGCCCCGCCGACCCCCCTCCGCGGGGCCCGGCCCCACCCTCACGCCGGCCGGCACCCGGCCCCTCCTCCCCGTCCCCCGGACGGCAACCCGCACAAGGAGAAACCGAAGCCCATGTTCGAGTCCGTACGCGAAGACCTCCGCACCACCCTCGACGAGATCCGCGCGGCGGGCCTGCACAAGCCCGAGCGCGTCATCGGCACCCCGCAGAGCGCCGCCGTCGCCGTCACCGCGGGCGGCGCCCCCGGCGAGGTGCTGAACTTCTGCGCCAACAACTACCTCGGGCTGGCCGACCACCCCGAGGTGGTCGCCGCCGCGAAGGACGCGCTGGACCGCTGGGGCTACGGCATGGCGTCGGTCCGCTTCATCTGCGGCACCCAGGAGGTGCACAAGGAGCTGGAGGCCCGGCTGTCGGCCTTCCTCGGCCAGGAGGACACGATCCTCTACTCCTCCTGCTTCGACGCCAACGGCGGCGTCTTCGAGACCCTGCTCGGCGCCGAGGACGCGGTGATCTCCGACGCCCTCAACCACGCCTCGATCATCGACGGCATCCGCCTGTCCAAGGCCCGCCGCTTCCGCTACGCCAACCGCGACATGGCCGAGCTGGAGGCCCGCCTGAAGGAGGCCGCCGAGGGCGGCGCCCGCCGCAAGCTCATCGTCACCGACGGCGTCTTCTCCATGGACGGCTACGTCGCCCCGCTCGACGAGATCTGCGACCTCGCCGACCGCTACGACGCCATGGTCATGGTCGACGACTCGCACGCCGTCGGCTTCACCGGCCCCGGCGGCCGCGGCACCCCCGAACTGCACGGGGTCATGGACCGGGTCGACATCATCACCGGCACCCTTGGCAAGGCCCTCGGCGGCGCCTCCGGCGGCTACGTCGCGGCCCGCGCCGAGATCGTCGAGCTGCTGCGCCAGCGCTCGCGCCCGTACCTCTTCTCCAACTCCCTCGCCCCCGTGATCGCCGCCGCCTCCCTGAAGGTCCTCGACCTGCTGGAGTCCGCCGGCGACCTGCGCGAGCGGCTCGCGGACAACACCAAGCTGTTCCGCACGAAGATGACCGAGGCCGGCTTCGAGATCCTGCCCGGCGACCACGCCATCGCCCCCGTCATGATCGGCGACGCCGCCGAGGCGGGCCGGATGGCGGAGCTGCTGCTGGAGCGCGGCGTGTACGTGATCGGCTTCTCGTACCCGGTCGTGCCGATGGGCGCGGCCCGTATCCGCGTGCAGCTCTCGGCGGCGCATTCGACGGCCGACGTGGAGCGCGCGGTGGCCGCCTTCGTCGACGCCCGGGCGGCGCTTTCCGCTGCTCAGGGCTGACATCATGGGGGTGTGATCGACCCCCGCCGGCTGCGCATCCTGCGGGCCGTGGCGGACCACCGTACGGTGACCGCCGCGGCCGCAGCCCTGTACCTCACCCCCTCCGCCGTCTCCCAGCAGCTCGCCGCGCTGGAGCAGGAGACCGGCCACACGCTGCTGACCCGCAGCGGCCGGGGCGTACGGCTCACGGCGGCCGGGGAGATCCTGCTCGGTCACGCCCACGAGGTGCTGGCCCAGCTGGAGCGCGCCGAGGCGGAGCTGGCGGCCTACGCGGGCGGCTCCGCCGGCGAAGTCACGGTGGCCGCCTTCGCGACCGGCATCGCCGAGGTGCTGGCGCCCGCCATCGCCCGCCTCGCCCTGGAACAGCCGGGCATCAGGCTCCGGGTCCGGGACGCGGAGGGCGACCAGAGCCTGCCGCTGCTGCTCGACGGGGAGGCGGACCTGGCCCTGGCGGTGGAGTACCGGGGCGCGCCGGGCGCCGACGACGGCCGCCTGTCGGTGCTCCCGCTGTACGCGGAGCCCTTCGACGCGGTCCTGCCCTCCGGGCACCCGCTGGCCGGGCTGCCCGCCGTGGCGCTGGCGGACCTCTCGGACGCGGACTGGGTCGGCCAGTACCCGGGCAACCCCTGCTACGACGTGACCCTGTCGGCGTGCGAACGGGCGGGCTTCCAGCCCCGCTTCGTGCACTCCTCCGACGACTTCCGGGCGGTGACCGCGCTGGTCGGCGCGGGCGCGGGGGTGGCGCTGGTGCCGCGTTCGGCGCTGCGCGGCATGGACCTCAAGGAGCTCCGGGTGTGCCCGGTTGCCGGCCCGGCCGCCACCCGCCGGGTCTTCGCCGCCACCCGCCGCGGCGCCGAGGCGCACCCGCTGATCGCCCCCGTCCTGGCGGCCCTGACCCGCGAGGCGGAACGGGTCCCGGCCCACTGAGCCCCCGCCCGCCCCGCGTGGACCTCGGCTAGGCCGAGGCCTTGCGGCGGCGCGCCAGGAAGACGGCCCCGGCGCCGGCGGCCACGGCCGCGCCACCGAGGGCGGCGACGGTCGGGAGCGCGGAGGAGGAGCCGGTCTGGGCCAGGCGTCCGGTCACCGGCAGTTCGGCGCGGCCGCCCTGCGGCGCCGGCTTGTGCCCGGCGTCACCGAAGGTGTCCGGCAGGCCCGGAGTGCCGGGCTTGGCGGGCCTGCCCTTCGCGTCCTCGACGCTGCCGGGCTTGGTGCCCGGGCCGAGGACGGTGAAGTCGAACTGGCTGATGCCGTCGAATCCGCACTGGCCGTCCTCACCGTAGGAGTGGCCGAGGGTGAAGAAGTAGCCGGTGCCGGGCGCGGCCTTGTCGCCGATCCTGATGCGCATGCGCGCGTCGGCGTACTCGCCGGGCTTCAGCTTCCGGGCCGTGGCGAACCCGTCGTTGTCGAAGACGCCCGCGCCCTCGCCCTCGATCGGCTTCCACTGGCCGACGGCCGGGTTGAACCATTCGACGGAGACGGCCAGTTGGGCGACGTCGTGCAGCTTCGGGTCGGCGGTGCCGAGCCAGAGGGAGACGTCCGTCTCCATCACCGTGGTCTTCGACACGTTGGACACGCGGTACGTGAACTCGTGCCAGCCCGAACCGGCCACGATCTTGCCGGGCAGACCGCGCAGCGAGGTCTTGCCGCGCTCCTCCTCGGTGATCCCGGAGCAGAAGGCGGGGCGGGAGTACGACGGCGACGGCGTGGCCGCCGGGGTGCCCGACGGGGACGTGCCGGGCTGGGCGGAGGCGCCCGGCTTGGCGGAGGGGTCGGGCTTCGTCGAGGGGACGGGCTTGGCGGAGCCGCCCACGCCGCCGGCCGTGCCCCCGCTCGGCAGGCCGGGCGCCGGCGTCGGCGAGACGTGAGCGCCCGGCGGGACGGAGGGCGCCACCGAGGGGCGTGGCTCCGGGAGGACGTCCTCCGCGTGGGCGGCCGGCGCCGCGAGCAGGGCCACGGGCCCGACGGCGGCCATGACGGCGGTCGTGGCCAGGAGACGGTGCAGCTTCATGGTGTCCTTCTGGTCGTGGCTCGGACGGCCGGCGCGACGGTTCACCCCCCGGCGCGGCCGCCCGTGGTCGTCCAGCTGACCTGTCCCCCCGTCAGAAGGTTGCACGGCACACGGAGTTCGTGATCATGGTCACAGGCGTCGGCCGGAGCGGACCCCCGGGCCGTCAGACCCGTACGACCTCCACGCCCGCCGCGCGGAAGGGCCGGGCGGCGGCTTCCGTCAGGGCGGTGTCCGTCACCAGGACGTCCACGGCGGAGGTGGCGCAGATCCGGGCGAAGGCGCGGACGCCAAGCTTCGTGGAGTCGGCCGCGACGACCAGGCGGCGGGCCCGTGCGCACAGCAGGGCGTTGACGGCGGCCTCGTCCTCGTGGCGGGTGGCCGCGCCGTCGGCCGCGTCGAAGGCGTCGACACCGACCACCGCGGTGTCGACGGTGAGCTGAGCGAGCGTCTGCTGCGCCAGCGGGCCGGTCAGTTCGTACGACTGGGGCCGGGCGACCCCGCCCGTCAGGACGATCTTGAACTGGGGCCGGATCACCAACTCGCCGGCGATGTTGAGGGCGTTGGTGACCACGGTCAGCGCGGGGGAGCCGCCGGCGGGCGCGGCGAGGTCGGCGCGGGCCGCGAGGGCCCGGGCGACCTCCGTCGTCGTGGTGCCGCCCGTCAGCCCGATCACCTCGCCCGGCGCGATCAGGGCCGCGACCGCCTCGCTGATCCGCCGCTTCTCGGCGGCCCGCCGGGAGGTCCGGTAGCGCAGGGGGAGTTCGTACGAGACCCCGTGCGGGACCGCCCCGCCGCGCGTGCGGACCAGCAGCTGCTGCTCGGCGAGCTGGTCGAGGTCGCGGCGGATGGTCGCCGCCGACACCCCGAGCGCCTCCGCGGCCGGCTCCACCTCCAGCCCGCCCCGCTCCACCAGCAGATCCAGCAGTCTCTGCCAGCGTTCCTTGCGGGTCATGGCGGCCCCTCCCGTGTCGTCCCCGGCGCTGCTGCCCGGCCCCGCCGTGCAGATTAACCCAGCGGATCGGCCCGTCGATGCTTGAAGTTGCGCGAAACCGGCCGCTACCTTGCAGGAACACGCAGAAGCACGCAGGCACGTCCGGTCGGTACGCATCCGAGTACGCATTCCCACGCGCAAGGAGCCCGCATGAGTCACGTCGCGTACGAGTTGGCCACCCAGCCCGACTGCTGGGAACGGGCCGCCGAACTGGCCCCGGCCCACCGGGCGGTGCTGCCGGGGCCCGGGGAGCGTACCGCGATCACCGGGTGCGGGACCTCCTTCTACATGGCCCAGTCTGCCGCGGCGCTGCGCGAGGAAGCCGGGCTGGGGGAGACCGACGCCTTCCCCGCCTCGGAGTTCCCCCGCCACCGCCGCTACGACCGGGTGATCGCCCTGACCCGGTCCGGGACCACCACCGAGGTGCTCGACCTCCTCGTGGGGCTGCGGGAGGCCGGGATCCCGACCACCGCCGTCGTCGGCGACCCCGACACCCCGGTGATGACCCTCGCCGGCGACCTCGTCGTCCTGGACTTCGCCGACGAGCGGTCCGTCGTCCAGACCCGCTTCGCCACCACAGCCCTCACCCTGCTCCGGGCCCACGTCGGCGCCCACACCCCCGACGCGGTCGCCGACGCGCGCACCGCCCTCGACATGCCGCTGCCGGGCGGGCTGGAGACGCGCCGGCAGTTCACCTTCCTCGGCCGGGGCTGGAGCGTCGGCCTGGCCCACGAGGCGGCCCTCAAGATGCGCGAGGCCTCGCTGTCGTGGGCCGAGGCCTACCCCGCGATGGAGTACCGGCACGGCCCCGTCAGTGTCACCGGCCCCGGCTCCGTGACCTGGTCGCTGGGCGGCACGCCCGACGGGATCGCCGAGCAGGTCCGCGGGACCGGCGCGCAGTGGGTGGACGGCGCACTCGACCCGCTGGCCGAGCTGGTCCGGGTGCAGCGGCTGGCCGTGGCCGTCGCCGCGCACCGGCAGCTGGACCCGGACGCGCCCCGCAACCTCACCCGCTCGGTGATCCTGACCACCGGCGAGGAGGCGGTCCGATGAGCCTCGCCCCCGCCGGGACCCTCGTCGCCGGGGCGGCAGCCGCCGGCGGCGCCGTCGCCGCCTTCAACATCATCACCCTGGAACACGCCGAAGCCGTGGTCGAGGGCGCCGAACGGGCGGGCCTGCCCGTCATCCTCCAGCTCAGCGAGAACGCGGTGAAGTTCCGCGGCGGAGCCCTGCTGCCCATCGCCCGGGCCGCCGGCGCCTGCGCCGAGGCCGCCCGGGTGCCCGTCGGCCTCCACCTCGACCACGTCAAGAGCCCCGACCTGCTGCGCAGGGCCGCCGACGCCGGCTTCGGCTCCGTGATGTACGACGCCGCGCACCTGCCCTACGCCGAGAACCTGGAGTCCACCCGGTCCGCCGCCGACTGGGCCCACGCCAACGGGCTGTGGATCGAAGCCGAGCTGGGCGAGGTCGGCGGCAAGAACGGGGCCGCGCCGCTCGACCCGCACGCGCCGGGCGCCCGTACCGACCCGGACGAGGCGCGGCGGTTCGTCGCCGACTCCGGGGTGGACGCCCTGGCCGTGGCCGTCGGCAGCAGCCACGCCATGACCCGCCGGACCGCCTCCCTCGACCACGCCCTGCTGGCCCGCCTCGCCAAGACCCTGGACGTGCCGCTGGTCCTGCACGGCTCCTCCGGCCTGCCCGACGGGGAACTCGCCGCCGCGGTGGCCGGCGGCATCCGCAAGGTCAACATCGGCACCGCCCTCAACCTGGCGATGACCGAGGCCATCCGCACCCACCTCACCCCGGCCGACCCCCGCCCCTACCTCACCGCCGCCCGCGCCGCGATGGCGGAGACGGCCGAGGCCGTGATCGGCGTCATCGACAGGGCCGGACAGAAGGCCTGACACGCCATTCCCGCCGCGCGGGAGGACGAGCGCGCGGCCCGGTCACGCCCTGAACCCGGCCGCAGCCCCACCCGCGAACCCCTCCGGAGCGCCAACTCGACCCCACCCCCGAGGGCCGGGAGTCCCGCACCCGACTCCCGGCCCTTCCCGCCCCCGCCCTTCCCAATTCCTGTAACGGGTTCTACTCTGACCGCCGCCATCCCAGCGCCGGCTGGACCGTGAGACCTCCGGAGGGGCCGTGCACCTCGAATACACGCCCGAGCAGCAGCAGTTGCGCACCGAGCTGCGCGCCTACTTCGCCGAGCTCGTGCCGCAGGACGTCTACGCCCGCTACGAGGACCCCGCCGCGCAGAAGCGCTTCTACCGGGAGACCATCCGCCGCCTCGGCGCCGACGGCTGGCTCGGCGTCGGCTGGCCGAAGGAGTACGGCGGCCGCGGCATGTCCGCCATGGACCAGTTCATCTTCTTCGACGAGGCCGCGCAGGCCGTCGTCCCGCTGCCGCTGATGGCGCTGAACACCGTCGGCCCGACCCTCATGCAGTTCGGCACCGACGAGCAGAAGGCCCACTTCCTCCCCAGGATCCTCTCCGGGGAGATCGACTTCGCCATCGGCTACAGCGAGCCCGACGCCGGCACCGACCTCGCCGCCCTCAGGTGCAAGGCCGTCCGCGAGGGTGACGAGGACAGCGGCACCTACGTGGTCAACGGCCAGAAGATCTGGACCACCAACGGCGACACCGCCGACTGGGTCTGGCTCGCCGTCCGCACCGATCCGGACGCCCCCGCGCACAAGGGCATCACCATGCTGCTCGTGCCGACCTCCGACCCCGGCTACTCCTACACCCTCATCAACACCCTCGCCTCGCACGACACGACCGCGAGCTACTACGAGGACGTCCGCGTCCCGGCGAGCCGCCGCGTCGGGCAGGAGAACAAGGGCTGGCGCCTGATCACCAACCAGCTCAACCACGAACGCGTCACCCTCGCCGCGCACGGCACCATGGCCATCCGCGCCCTCCACGACGTCCAGCGCTGGGCCGCCGCGACGAAGCTCGCCGACGGGCGCCGCGTCATCGACCTGTCCTGGGTCCGCGGCCGCCTCGCCCGCACCCACGCCCGCCTCGACGCCATGAAGCTGCTCAACTGGCAGATGGTGAACGCCGTCCAGTCGCGCACCCTCACCCCGCAGGACGCCTCCGCCGTCAAGGTGTACGGCTCGGAGGCGCGCAGGGACGCGTACGCCTGGCTCATGGAGGTGGTGGCGGCGGCCGGCTCCCTGAAGGACGGCTCCGCGGGCGCGGTGCTGCACGGCGAACTGGAACGCGGCTACCGCAGCGCCGTGATCTTCACCTTCGGGGGCGGCAACAACGAGATCCAGCGCGAGATCATCTCCTGGATCGGCCTGGGCATGCCCCGGGTCCGCCGCTGAGCGCCGGCCGGCGTCGCCGATCCGCCGGAACCGTGCTGAGCTGGAGGTGTCCTCGGGCAACCGCGCCCCTGGGAGGCACACCATGCCGCACCTCCGTCCCGGTGCTCCGGCGCCGTCCCGGCCGGGGGTCCTGCTGCCCCGGCGCGAGCTGGCGGTCGCCTGGGCGCTGATGGCGCTGGTCGCCGTACTCGCGTGGGCGATCACCGTCGGCCGGTCCCGGCAGATGGCGACGGGGCCCGGGACCATGGGCCTGGCCCCGGCGCCCTTCCTGCTGCTGTGGGTGGTCATGATGGCGGCGATGATGCTGCCCTCGGTGGCGCCCGTGGCCATCACCTGGGTCCGCGGGATCGGCCGCCGCGCGGCGGGGCCGGCCCGGGCCCTGCGCATCGCCGAGTTCGTCGCCGGCTACCTGCTGGCCTGGGCCGGCTTCGGGCTGCTCGTGTACGGGATCCTGACGGTGGCCGGGGAGCTGGTCGAGGAGAGCCCCGCGGCGGGGCGCCGGCTGGGGGCGGCGGCGTTCCTCCTCGCGGGGGTGCAGCAGTTCGGGCCCCTGAAGCGGGTCTGCCTGCTTCACTGCCGCAACCCGATGTTCCAGCTGGCGCGCTACTCGCGCTTCCGGCGGTGGGCGAAGGACCTGCGGGTCGGCGCGCACCACGGGCTGTACTGCGTCGGCTGCTGCTGGGGGCTGATGCTCGCCCTGGTGCCGCTCGGGGTGATGAACGTGGCGGCGATGGCGGCCGTCGCCGTGGTGATCTTCCTGGAGAAGCTCTGGCGGCACGGCCCCCGGCTGGCCTGGGCCGTCGGTGCCGCCTTCCTCGTCCTGGCGGTCCTCACCCTCTTCCAGGACTGGCTGCTGCCGGGCCTGGGCGGCGCGCCCCCGATGGAGGAGCCGATGGGGTGAGCCGACGGGGGGCGGGCCCGATGTTCGCCCGCTTCCGCCGGTGCGGCGCAGGGAGGAAAATGGAGACGACGACCCGTCCCGCCGAGCGCCTGCGCCCGTGCGTCCCCCCCTCCGGCGCCGGGTCGCGTGGAGGCGATGAGATGCCCGGAACGACAGCGACCGTACCGAGGTGGCACGCGGCCGGCGACTGGTTCGACACGTGCAGCTGCGACGTGCCGTGCCCCTGCTCCTTCGCCCAGCGGCCCACCAACGGTGAGTGCGAGGGAGTCCTCGCCTGGCACATCCGCGAGGGCCGTTACGGGGAGGTACCGCTGGACGGCCTGAACGTCCTGATGCTCGGTTCCTTCGTCGGCAACGTGTGGGCGGAGCACAGCGACACGTACGCGGCGGTCTTCCTGGACGAGCGCGCCGACGCCGCGCAGCGCGAGGCACTACAGATGATCTTCGGTGGCCAGGCCGGCAGCTGGCCCGCCGAGATGGTGGCCATGATGGGCGCCGAGATGCGGGGTATGGACTTCACCTCCGTCCGCATCGAGGTGGACGACGACCTCGGCGGCTGGCGGGCCACCGTGCCCGGCCGCGTCGAGTCCGCCGCGGCGGCCCTCACCGGCCCCACGACCCCGGAGGGCGCACGCGTCCAGTCGACCAACCTGCCGGGCTCCGAGACGGGGCCGGGACAGGTCGCCACCTGGGGCCGCTCGACCACGGACCGCGCCGACGCCTTCGGCTTCCACTGGAGCAGGCAGGGCCAGTCCAGCAAGCACATCACCTTCGACTGGACCGGCCCGGACGGAGACGCCGAGCGGCCGGGGCAGCCGTCCGGGACCCTGGCCTGACGCCGCCGGAGCCTGCCCTGACGCTGCCGGACCCTTGCCCTCGCGACGCCCGGACCCTGCCCTGACGCCGCCGGGCGGAACCGGCCGCACGGAGGCGCGCGGGGTGTTTCCCCCAGCCGCCCGCCCCCGTAGGGCCCTCGCGCAGTGCACTGACACGCGCCGCGGCGGCTGAGCCGGGGCCCGCCGGGGTAGGCAGCACCCGGGAGGCACCGATGAGCTTCGAGGACGCCGACCCGGGGCTCTACGGCCCCGGGTCCGTCACCTGGCAGTGCCACGGCGATCCGGTCATGTGGATCGCCGGGATCCGCGCGCTCTACCTCCAGGCCCTGCACCCGCGCGCCGTCCGCGGGGTGATGGAGAACTCCGACTTCCGCGTCGACACCTGGGGCCGGCTGCTGCGCACCGCGGACTTCGTCGGCACCCTCACCTACGGCACCACCGACGCCGCCGAGCAGGCCGGTGCACGGGTCCGCGCGATCCACCGGAGACTGTCCGCGACCGACCCGGACACCGGGGAGCGCTTCCCCGTGGACGACCCCGACCTCCTGCTGTGGGTGCACTGCGCCCAGATCGACAGCTTCCTGCACGTCCTGCGCCGGTCGGGCGTCCCCCTCACCGCCGCCCAGGCCGACCGCTACGTGGACGAGAACCGCGTCAACGCCCGCCTCGTCGGACTCGACCCGGCCGCCGTCCCCGCCGGAACCGCCGCGCTCGCCGCCTACTTCGACCAGGTCCGCCCCCGTCTCGCCGCCGGGGCCGACGCCCGCGCCGTGGACGACTTCCTGCGCGCCCCGCCCGTCCCCGCACTGCTCGTGCCTGGCCGAAACCTGCTGTTCGGACCGCTCATCGGGCTCGCCTACGGATCCCTCCCCGGCTGGGCGCACCAGCTGTACGGCCGCCCCGCACCAGCCCCGCGCGCGGTCACCCGCCGCCTGCGCCTCACGGGCCGCCTGCTGCGCAGCATTCCCGCAGGTCTCCGTTGGCAGCTGCCTCCAGGTCACATCTTGAGAGCGATGCGCCGACTGGGCCCCGGCAGCCGCCCTTCCGCGTACACACTGCGAAAATCAGCGGCCATACTGGACCGGCCGGGGAGGGCGCGGCACGACGACGGGGGCGGCTTCAAGACATGGCGGAGTCCAGACTGATCCAGGGCCGGTACCGGTCACTCGATCTGATCGGGCGCGGCGGCATGGGCGAGGTGTGGCGCGCCCGCGACGAGTCGCTGGGCCGGCAGGTCGCGGTCAAGTGCCTCAAGCCGCTCGGCCCCGAACAGGACGCCCACTTCACCCAGGTCCTGCGCGAGCGCTTCCGCCGCGAGGCCCGCGTCGCCGCCTCGCTCCAGCACCGGGGCGTCACCGTCGTGCACGACTTCGGCGACGACAGCGCCTCCGGCGGCCCCCTCTACCTGGTCATGGAACTCCTCGAGGGCCGCAACCTCAGCCAGCTCATGGAGGAGAACGAGGCGCGCCCGCTCCCCGTCGACGTGGTCCTCGACATCGCCGAGCAGATGGCCGCCGCCCTCGGCTACACCCACGACCAGGGCGTGGTCCACCGCGACCTCAAGCCCGCCAACATCATGCGGCTCACCGACGGCACGGTGAAGATCTGCGACTTCGGCATCGCCCGCCTGGCCCACGACATCGGCTTCACCGCCAAGCTGACCGGCGGCGGCATGGCCATGGGCACCCCGCACTACATGTCGCCCGAACAGATCGCGGGCGGTGAGGTCGACCACCGCAGCGACCTCTACTCCCTCGGCTGCGTCCTCTACGAAATCGCCACCGGAGCCCCGCCCTTCGACCTCGGCGACTCCTGGTCCGTGCTGGTCGGCCACCGCGACACCGCGCCCGTGCCGCTGCGCGAGCACCGCCCCGAGCTGCCCGCCTCCTTCGAACAGCTCGTGCTGGACCTGCTGGCCAAGCGCCCCGAGGACCGGCCCGGCGACGCCCGCCACCTGCACCGGCGCCTGGTCGAGGCCCGCTTCGGCCCCGGCGGGCGGCCCGCCGCGCACCCCCCGCTGCCCGCGTGGGCCGAGGGCATGACGGCCGGGCGCAAGGCCGGCGTGGACGCGCGCCCCGCGAGCGGCGAGTGGGCCGTGCTCACCGGCTCCTGGACGGCGGCGCGCCCCGCCGCCGGCTCCGGCGAGCACCGCATCACCCGCCCCGCCCCGGCGGAGGACCCCCGGCTCACCGCCGCGTACGGGCTGGCGCCGCGCACCCCCGCCGAAGGGGCGCCCGGCGCGCTCGCCGCCGGGCACACCCGCGCGTTCGCCCTCAGCCGCGCCGGCCGCCCCGAGGAGGCCCTGGCCGTGTACGCGGCCGTGGCCCAGGGGCGGGCCCGGGTGCTCGGCCCCGACCACGCCGAGACCCTCGCCGCCCGCCAGGAGGAGGCGTACGAACTGGGGCGGCTCGGCCGCCACGGAGAGGCGTACGAGAGGTACCGGGCGGTGCTCGCCGCCCGCCTGCGCACCATGGGACCGCGCCACCCCGACACCCTGCGCTGCCGCCACAACCTGGCCTGCGCCCTGAGCGCCCTCGGCCGGCACGCCGAGGCCCACGCCGCCGCCGCCGAGGTGGCGGCCGACCGCGCCGCCGTGCTCGGAGCCGAGCACCCCGACACCCTGCAGACCCGCTACGAGGCCGCGTACGCGCTCGGCCGGCTCGGCCGCTGGCGGGAAGCGCTGGCCGGCTTCCGCCAGGTCGCCGCCGTACGCGAACGCGTACTCGGCCGGGACCACCCCGACGCCCTCGCCGCCCGCTACGAGACCGGCATCGCCCTCGGCCGCGCCGGGCGCCCCGCCGAGGCCCTCGACCTGTTCCGGGCCCTGGTCCGCGACCGCACCCGGGCTTACGGTGCGACCGACCCGGAGACCCTGCGCGCCCGGCACGTCCTCGGGGTCAACCTGGGCCGCCTGGACCGCTGGGAGGAGGCGGCCGCGGAGGCCGGCGAGGTGGCCGCCGCCCGCGCCCTGGCGCTCGGCGCGGAACACCCGGACACCCTGGTCAGCCGCCGGGAACTCGCCGTCGCACTGGGCCGGCTCGGCCGCTGGGACGAGGCGCTGCCGATCTACCGGGACCTGTCCGGCATCCGCGAACGCTCCCTCGGCGACGAACACCCCGACACCGTCCTCGCCCACGCCGACGAAGCGCACTGCCTGGAGCGGCTCGGCCAGGTGTGCTACCAAGAGCCATGACCGCCAACTCAGGCTCCCGGGGTTTCGCACAGGACGTGTACGACGCGGTGATCGTGGGAGGCGGCCACAACGGCCTCGTCGCCGCCGCCTACCTGGCCCGCGCCGGCCGCTCGGTGCTGGTCCTCGAACGGCTCGGGCGCACCGGCGGGGCCGCCGTCTCCACCCGCCCCTTCACCGGGGTCGACGCCCGCCTCTCGCGGTACTCCTACCTCGTCTCCCTGCTCCCCGAGAAGATCGTCCGTGACCTGGGCCTGCGCTTCCGGGTCCGCCGGCGCACGGTCTCCTCGTACACCCCGTACGAGCGGGGCGGCCGCCCCGGCGGGCTCCTCGTCGGCGGCGGCGACGCCCGCACCCGCGAGTCCTTCGCCGGGCTCACCGGCTCCGACCGGGAGTACGAGGCCTGGCGGGCCTTCTACGAGACGACCGGCCGGCTCGCCCGGAAGGTCTTCCCCACCCTCACCGAACCGCTGCCCACCCGCGCCGAGCTGCGGGCCCGGATCGACGACGAGGCGGCCTGGCGGATGCTGTTCGAGGAACCGCTGGGCCGGGCGGTGGAGGAGCGCTTCGCCGACGACCTGGTCCGCGGCGTCGTCCTCACCGACGCCCTGATCGGCACCTTCGCCGACGCCGACGACCCCTCGCTGGTACAGAACCGCTGCTTCCTCTACCACGTCATCGGCGGAGGCACCGGCGACTGGGACGTGCCCGTCGGCGGCATGGGCGCCCTCACCGACGCCCTGGCCGAGGCCGCCCGGGCGGGCGGCGCGGAGATCGCCACCGGCCACGAGGCGCTGCGCATCCACACGGACGGCACCGGCCCGGCCGAGGTCGCCTTCCGCACGGCGGCGGGGGAGGGCAGCGTCGTCGGGCGCACCGTCCTGGTCAACGCCTCTCCCCGGGCCCTGGCCGAACTCCTCGGCGAGGACCCCGGCGCGGGATCCCCCGCGCCCGAGGGCGCCCAGCTGAAGGTCAACATGCTGCTGAGCCGGCTGCCCCGGCTGCGGGACACCTCCGTCGACCCCCGCGAGGCCTTCGGCGGCACCTTCCACATCGCCGAGGGCTACGAGCAGCTGCGGCGCGCCCACGCCGAGGCGGCCGGCGGGGAACTGCCGTCCGTACCGCCCTCGGAGATCTACTGCCACTCGCTGGCCGACCCCTCGATCCTGGGACCCGACCTCGCGGCGCGGGGCTACCAGACGCTGACCCTCTTCGGGCTGCACACCCCGGCCCGGCTCTTCGAGAAGGACAACCGGCAGGCCCGGGAGGTGCTGCTGACCGCGACGCTGGCCCAGCTGGACGCCCACCTGGCCGAGCCGCTCACCGACTGCCTGGCCTTCGACGGCGACGGGCGCCCGTGCATCGAGGCGAAGACCCCGCAGGACCTCGAGCGCGAACTGCGCCTGCCCGGCGGGCACATCTTCCACCGGGACCTGTCCTGGCCGTACGGGGACCGGGAGGCGGGCCGCTGGGGGGTGGAGACCGCCCACCGCAACGTCCTGCTGTGCGGTGCGGGGGCGGTCCGCGGCGGCGGGGTCAGCGGCATCCCGGGCCACAACGCGGCGATGGCGGTACTCGGCCGCTGAGCCGCCGCCCTACGCGTTCCCCGGCCGCGCGCCCGCGAGGGCGAAACCGTCGAACAGGTCGTCCAGGGCGCGCCGCGACAGGCTCGCCGGGGTGACCCGCACGGCGAGGTCCCGGGCGGCGACGGCCAGCGGGTGGGTGAGGGCGGCCACCCGTCCCATGCGGCGGGCCCGGAGGCGGATGGCGTCGGTGCGCGCGAGCCTGGCCCGGGTGTAGGCGGCGAGGGCGGCCGGTACGTCCGGGCCGGCGAGCAGGTGGGCCAGGACGACGGCGTCCTCGACGGCCTGGCAGCCGCCCTGGCCGAGGTTGGGCGTCATGGCGTGCGCGGCGTCGCCGATCCACGCGGTGCGGCCGTCGTGCAGCCGGGGCAGCGGCGCGGCCAGGTCGTACAGGTCGTGCTGGAGCACCGTCCGGGGGTCGATCCCGTCCAGCAGGGCGGGGATCGGGTCGTGCCACGTGCCGTAGCGGCGCAGCAGTTCCGTGCGGACGTCCGCGGGCCGGTACCCCTCGGGGACGACGGCGGTGGCGTACAGGTAGACCCGCCCGTCGGCGAGCGGGACCGTCCCGAAGCGCTCGCCCCGGCCCCAGGTCTCGGCGGCTTCGGTCGCCGGTCCGGACGGCAGCACGGTCCGCCAGGCGGTCTCGCCGCTGTAGTGCAGGCCGGGATGCGCCGGGAACCGGAGGCGGCGCAGCGGACTGTGGATGCCGTCCGCGGCGATCACGGCGTCCGCGGTCAGGTCACCGGCGGCGGTACGGACCACCGCGCGGCCGGCGGCCTCGTCGACGGCGCCGACGGCGGCCCCGTACACCAGGGCGTCCCCGGGCAGCGCCGCCGCCAGCGCGGCGGTGAGGTCCGACCGGTGGACGGCGAGCGGGGGCCGGCCGTAGCGGGCGGCCAGCGCGGCGGTGTCGGCGCGGGCGAGGCGGGCGCCCCCTGGGCGGCGCAGGCCCATCGAGGCCGGTACGGCGCGGCCCGCCGCGCGGGTGGCGTCGAAGCCGATGACGTCGTAGGCGCGCAGGGCGTTGGGGGCGAGGACGATTCCGGCGCCGACGGCGGCCGGACCGGCCGCCCGCTCGCAGACGGTGACCCGCCACCCCTGGCGGTGAAGGGCCAGGGCGGCGGTGAGGCCGCCGATCCCCGCACCCGCGATGACGGCGTGGCGCTGTGGTCCGGCCATGGGTGGCTCCTGAGGTTCGAGGATCCTCTACGGCTGTAGAGTCTGGATGCTCCGCACTCTACAGCTGTAGAGTGCGGGCATGTCCACCCCCGGTTCCCCGTCACCCGCCGCCGACCGCCGGACGCTCATCGCGGACACGGCCATCGCCCTCGTCGCCGCCGGAGGCCTGCGGAGCCTGACGCACCGGGCCGTCGACGGTGCCGCCGGCCTCCCGGCGGGCAGCACCTCGTACTACTTCCGCACCAGGGCCGCCCTGATCGGCGCCTGCTACCGGCGGCTCGCCGAGGCGTCCCTCACCGATGCCCCGGCGCAGGCGCCGGCCGACCGGGACGCCGCGGCACGGCTCTTCGGGGACCTGCTGCACCGGTGGCTGACGGTGGACCGGGAGCGCCAGCTGGCGCGCTTCGAACTGAGCCTGGAGGCGGCGAGGAACCCGGAACTGGAGCCGGAGCTGCGGGAGGCGGGCCTGGCCGTACGGGCCCGCGCGGCCGCCGTCCTCGCGGCGCTCGGCGCGGGGGACCCGCACGCGTCCGCCGAACTGCTGGCCGCCTGGACCGACGGCCTCCTGTACGACCGCCTCGCGGGCGCCCTCGCACGGGCCAGGCCGGCCCCGGACCCGGCCGAACTGGCCTCCACCGTCCGCCGGATGCTCGACGCGGTACTGGACGCCCCGGAAGCGGGGCCTTCCTGAGGGGGCGTCGGAACGCGTGAGGGGCCCGAAGCCGGCGACCGCGGGGCCTGCGGGGCTGCGGGCCCTGCCGCGGCCGGTACGCCGCGCTCTAGAATCGGCCGCATGATCGCTGAACTGCAGTGCGTGGTGCTGGACTGTCCCGAACCGCTCAAGCTCGCCGCGTTCTACGGGGAGTTGCTCGGCGGCGAGGTCAACCGGCCCGACCGGCGCTGGTCCCTGGACGAGCACTGGGCCACGCTCCACACCCCGTCCGGGGCCGTCCTGGCGTTCCAGCAGGTCATCGACCACCAGCCGCCGCAGTGGCCGGACCCCGCCCGGCCCCAGCAGGCACACCTGGACTTCGCCGTCGCCGACCTCGACCGCGCCCAGGAGCAGGTGCTCGCCCTCGGCGCCACTCTCCTCGACGCCACCCCCGACGCCCGGGGCTGGCGCGTCTACGCCGACCCGGCGGGGCACCCGTTCTGCCTGATCCGTGAAGAGGGGCCGGCCGGCTGCCGGTGACCCTTCGCGCGGCGCCCGGACGGACCGTCGACGCCGAGCGGTCGGCCCTCTTGTACGGGGCCGGGGAAGAGGGGTGAGGCGGCGGAGGGGCGTCCCGCCGCCGCCCCGTCAGTCCGCCGAGCGGGTCCAGCCCGCCGCTTCGATGCGGGCTGCGTCCGCCGGGCGGTCCTCGGAGAAGAGGAGGCGGGCCGGCTCGGCGACCCGCAGGACGTCCACGTACACCCCGCGCCCCACGTAGCGGCCCGTCGACGCGTGCCGGAAGCGGAGCCGGACCTCGCGGCCCGCCCAGGCGGGAAGCGGCGCTTCGAGGCGGTGCCAGATGCGACCCGACCAGCCGCCGGCCGAGCCCGCCGGCCACGGCTCGGGGGCGCCGCCGGTGGTGCGTACCGTGCTGAACGGGACCGGCTCCCAGGCCGCGCCGTCGGCGGAGGCCTCCAGGTGGAAGGCCCCGGCGCCCGGCACCGTGTCCCACCACACCGCGCAGCGCAGGCGGGCCTGCGCCGTCGCGGGGGTCAGCGGGGGCAGCGTGAGGGTGCCGGAGCCACCGGTCTCCATGCCGGAGAACCAGGCCGGGCCGCCGTGCCTCGTACGGACGGGCACCGCACGGGCGAAGCGGTTGCCCGTCGCTACCCGGGGCGCGCTGCCGGCCCGCCAGGTCCGCACGGGGTGGACGGAGTTGCCGAGCAGGATCAGGAAGGAGTCGGTGGAGGGGTCCAGCACCAGCGAGGTACCGGTGAACCCGGTGTGCCCGGCGGAGTGCGGGGTGGCCAGGGCGCCCATGTACCAGTGCTGGTAGAGCTCGAAGCCGAGGCCGTGGTCGTCGCCGGGGAAGGCGGTGTTGTAGTCGGTGAAGAGCAGTTCGACGGAGGCGGGGCGCAGGATCCGCTTGCCCGCGTAGACCCCGCCGTCGAGCAGGGCGCGGGAGAGGACGGCGAGGTCCCAGGCGGTGCCGAAGACTCCCGCGTGGCCCGCGACTCCGCCGAGGGCGTACGCGTTCTCGTCGTGGACCGTGCCCCACACCAGGCCCCGGTCCAGGCCCGACCAGGGCGGGCGCTGTACCTCGGTGGCGGCGGTGACCCGGCGCCAGGAGAGCGGTGGGTTGAACCGCGTGCGGTGCATCCCGAGTGGAGCGGTGATCTCGTCGTGGAGCAGGGCATCCAAAGTGCGGCCGGTGATCCGTTCGAGGAGCAGCTGGAGCGCGACGAGGTTCAGGTCGGAGTAGCGGTACACCGTCCCCGGCGTCTCCTGGGGCCGCACCGACCACAGCAGCCTCAGCTGCCCCTCCCGGGTCGACTCCTGGTAGAAGGGCGCCCACGAGCGCAGTCCCGAGGTGTGCGTGAGCAGCTGACGGACCGTGATCGCCTCCTTGCCGCCCCCGGTGAACTCCGGCAGGTACCGGTCCACCGGGGCCTCCAGCTCCAGCCGGCCCCGCTCCATCTGCTGCACGGCCAGGATGGAGGTGAAGAGCTTGCTCAGCGAGGCCAGGTCGAAGACGGTGTCCTCGGTCATCGCGATCCGCTCGGCCGCCGGGAACTCGGCCGGCCGGCCGGTGCGGCCGTCGTAGTCCGCGTACCGGACGGCGTTCCCCATCGCCCGGTGCAGGGCGACGGTGCGGCCACGGCCCGCGAGCACCACGGCCCCCGCGTAGTAAGGGTGCTCGGGGGAGGGGCCGAGGAAGCGCCGGGCCTCCTCCGCGACACCCTCCAGGTGCCGTTCCAGCAGCCCGGCCTGCCGCGCCGATCCGTACCGCAGCCGCAGGCCCTGGAGGGCGCGCCGCTCGGCCGCCCCGGCCGGCGACCCCGGCAGCGCCGCGTGCAGCAGGAGCACCCCGCCCAGCGCCAGCAGCCGCGCCCCGAGCCGCCGCCGCCCAACCCCACCCCCCGCCCCCGGCCCCCCGCGGCGTCCGGCCACCGGCCC
>NZ_JBEZKZ010000087.1:0-28787 GCF_040651895.1 Streptomyces sp. NPDC048352 | reverse complement strand
ATGCACAGCTGCCCGCCGTGCGTGTGCCCCGCGAGGATCAGGGGGTAGCGGTCGGCGGTGAAGGATTCCAGCACCCGCAGGGCCTGTCCGGGGCCGGACCGGTTGTGCGGCGCGCGTGCCTTGACATCACATGATCCCCCGAACAGTTTCTCTGACCCGGCATCAGACGTGCCGGAGCCGCCCCCCGCCCTCCCCTCCCGCTGGAGTCCGCCCATGACCGAGGCCGTGCCCGTGACCGAGAGCCCCGACCGACGGCACCCCGCCCCTCCCTCCCGCCGGGCGGTCCTCGCCGGCACGGGGGCCGGGGTGCTCGCCGCCACCGTGCTGCCGGGTGCGGCCGCGCGGGCCGCCGAGACCCCGCTCGGCGAGTACGACGTCGTGGTGGTCGGGTCGGGGGCGGCCGGGATGACCGCCGCCCTGACCGCCGCCGGGCGGGGGCTGAGCGTGCTGGTGGTGGAGAAGGCGGCGACCTTCGGCGGTTCGGCGGCGCGCTCCGGCGCCGGGATCTGGCTGCCGAACAACTCGGTGATCCTGGAGGCGGGGGTGCCGGACACTCCGGAGAAGGCCGCCGCGTACCTGTCGGCGGTGGTGGGTCCGCAGGTGCCGGCCGGCCGGCAGCGGGCGTTCCTCGACAACGGTCCCCGGATGCTGGACTTCGTCATGGCGCACAGCCCGCTGCGGTTCCGCTTCATGGACGGCTACAGCGACTACTACCCGAACCTGCCGGGCGGACTGCCGAACGGCCGCTCCATCGAGCCGGACCAGATCGACGGCAACGTCCTGGGCGCCGAACTGGCGCACCTGAACCCGCCGTACATGCCGGTGCCCGCCGGGATGGTGGTGTTCAGCCAGGACTACAAGTGGCTGAACCTGGCCGCCGTCAGCGCGAGGGGGCTCGCGGTCTCCACGGAGTGCCTGGCGCGCGGGACGAAGGCCGCGCTGCGCGGCGAGAAGCCGCTGACGATGGGCCAGGCGCTGGCGGCCGGACTGCGGGCCGGGCTGCTGCGCGCGGGGGTGCCCGTGTGGCTGAACAGCCCGCTGGCCGACCTGGTGCAGGAGGGCGGGGCGGTCACCGGGGTCGTGGTGGAGAAGGAGGGCGTCCAGGGCGTCGTACGGGCCCGCAAGGGGGTCGTGATCGGCTCCGGCGGCTTCGAGCACAACGCCCAGATGCGGGCGCAGTACCAGCAGCAGCCGATCGGCACCGAGTGGTCGGTGGGCGCGAAGGAGAACACCGGTGACGGGATCCGGGCCGGCCAACGGGCGGGCGCGGCCCTGGCGTTGATGGAGGACGCCTGGTGGGGGCCGTCGATCCCGCTGCCCGGGGAGCCGTACTTCTGCCTGGCGGAGCGGACCCTGCCCGGCGGTCTGATCGTGAACCGGGCGGGTGCCCGCTTCGTCAACGAGGCCGCGCCGTACAGCGACGTGGTGCACGTGATGTACGAGAAGGACCGGGATGCGGCGGGCTCGCACATCCCGGCCTGGCTGATCGTGGACCAGAACTACCGCAACAGGTACCTGTTCAAGGACATCCTGCCGACGCTGCCCTTCCCGGACGCGTGGTACGAGGCGGGCGCCGCGAAGAAGGCGTGGACCTGGGACGCGCTGGCCGGGCAGATCGGGGTGCCGGCGGCCGCGCTGCGGGCGACGCTCAACCGCTTCAACGCCCAGGCCTGGAGCGGGACGGACGCGGACTTCCACCGGGGGGACACGGCGTACGACCACTACTACACGGACCCGAACGTGGCGCCGAACTCGTGCCTGGCGCCGGTCTGGGCGCCCCCGTTCCAC
Organism: Streptomyces sp. NPDC048352; assembly: GCF_040651895.1. Taxonomy (NCBI): domain Bacteria; kingdom Bacillati; phylum Actinomycetota; class Actinomycetes; order Kitasatosporales; family Streptomycetaceae; genus Streptomyces; species Streptomyces sp. NPDC048352. The sequence continues at coordinate 26,999 of NZ_JBEZKZ010000087.1, read as the reverse complement.
GCCTTCAGGATCGTCCCGGGCGACCTCGGGACCAAGGGCGGCATCGTGACCGACGCGCGGGCCCGGGCGCTGCGGGCGGACGGGTCGGTGATCCGGGGGCTGTGGGCGGCGGGCAACGCGAGCGCGGCGGTGATGGGCCACAGCTACGCGGGGGCCGGATCGACGATCGGGCCCGCGATGACGTTCGGCTACGTCGCGGCGAACGACATCGCGGACGCGTAGCGCCCGGCGGTGTGCGCGGTGGCGCCGCGCGGTGCGGCGGTCAGCCCTGCTGGAAGAGCTCGGCGGGGAGCGGCTTCAGCAGCGCGTAGAGGTCGTCGGTGATCGGCCGGTCCCAGCTGGCGATCGTCACGAGGACGTTGTCGCTGCGGTCGAACTGGACGCAGGAGATGCGGCCCTCGGAGAGCTTGATCTTCCGGACGATGAGGAGGTTGTCGCCCTGCATGACGGGGCAGTCCTCCGTCCCGGTGACCTCGACGTCCTCGTCGTTCTCGAGGGCGTCGAGGAGCTGGGCCACCTCGAAGGGGACCTGGCCCTCGGCGAGCTCCCGCGCCGGGGATCCCTCGGGCAGGTTGCCGATGATCATCGCGGGGCCGCGGCCGCCGAACAGGTCGTACCGCAGGAAGACGCCCTGGCAGCTGCCGTCGGGTGCGGGCAGCAGCCCGGCCCCGAGGTTGCCCGGCCAGTCCCCCGGGTCCATGGCGAGGACGTCGAAGTCCGGGCCGGCGGGTGTGGCGGCGCGGTGGCGGCGGAGGAAGGACATGCGGCCATGGTACGTGGCCGCGCGGGTTTTCCGGCGCCGGGGGCTCCCCGGTGCCGGGCGGCGCCCGGCGGCGTGCGCGGGCGCGGCGGCGGGGGACGGGGCGGGCGGGCGCGGGGCGGTGGGGCGCGGACGGCGGGTGCCCGGACCTGCGGGTATGGGGCGGATGCCCGGCGTACTCCTTACCGGCCGGGCAGGTCGCCCCGATGAGCTGCGGGCATGCACCCTTTCCCGCCACGGGCCGCCGCGCTGGCTGTATCTTGCTGTGCGTCCCCGCGTCCGGTCATCGATCGTTTTCGATTCGACAACGATCCGTTCGGCGCTGGGGATCTTGTTGCCCGGGGGGGCCTACCGTCGTCCCGGGAGTGCAGACGGATCTGCCCTTCGGACGTATGGGAGCACAGACAGATGACTGTCCCCGTTGGCGGTCCGCCGCTTTCCCTCGCCACGACGCTCGCCCGGATCCGGGCGCTCGCCGCGGAGAGGCAACTGGACGTGGACGAGATCCTCGACCCGGAGTCGCTCTCCGAGCGGACCGGCGTCCCCGTGGAGGTGACGGCGGCGCTGCTGCGGGGCGAGCAGTCCGCCGGGCCCGCGTCCGAGGAGGCCGGGGAGACGGTCCGCGCCCGTGCGGCGTTCCTGTACGCCGGCTCGCGCGACACCCACGGACAGCCGTACTCTGTCGCGGAGATCGCGGCGGCGATCGGCGCGGACCCCCGGTGGGTCGGCGATCTGGTGTCGGGCGGGAAACCTCCGCACCTGCGGCACTGCCAGGAGTTCGCGGCCTTCTTCGGCCGGGACATCACCTTCCTGACGGACACGCCCGCGCAGGCGGTGAGCAGGGCCCTGTGGCCCGCGGTCGAGTCCCTCAGCTACGGATCGGGCGACCTGATGGCCGACCTCACGAACCAGTACGGGCTGGTTTCCATCTCCACCCGGGGAAGGGCCCTCAGCCGTACGCAGGAGACGCTGCTCCTGGGCATGATCAGCGGAATGCTCTCCACCGAGGTGGCCCGGTGAACCTGTCCCGTTCGATGCGCAAGCTGTGCACGGCGCTGACCTCCTCCCTCGACCTCGAGGCGCCGGTCGAGCCGCAGACCCTCTTCCGGGCCCTGTGCGACGCCATGAGCCGCACCCGCGGCGGCCGCCCGATCGTGCTGCGCTTCGAGCGCTTCCCTTCCGAGCTGACCACCTCGGGCCTGTGGCTGAACATGGAGGAATACGACATCGTCGTGGTGGAGAAGTACACGACCCCGGACCACCAACTGGTCATCCTGGGGCACGAGCTGTGGCACATGAAGGCCGGCCACTGCACCGGCCACGGGCGCGGGGCGGCCGATGCCGCCCGGGCCCTGCCCGACGCGTCGGACCTGACGTACGCCAGTGTCGCCGCGCGCTCGCACTACGAGGACGCCCAGGAGATCGAGGCGGAGAGCTTCGGCCTGATGCTCGGGGACCGGTGCCGGGCGTGGCTGGTGGGCGGCGACGCCCCGGGGGCCGTCCGCAGGAACGACGTCGCCGGGCGGATAGGCAACGCCCTGGGCTACCGCGGACCGATCGGCTGACGGTGACCTCGGACAAGTACTACATCCCGTACCTCATACCGGCGGCGATCCTCACCCTCGCTTTCGCGATCCGCCTCCCGGTCATGATGAGGTTCTGGCGGATCGACCCGAACGTGCGGTCCGTCGGCGGCCTGCTCCTGCTGGCCTCGGCCGTCTTCTACTTCGGCCGGCCGAAGACCCTGGCGCTGCTGAACAGTTCCACCGGCATCAGCAACTTCGCGGCGCCGCTGGTCTACACACTGCTCACGATGTTCTGCGCCTCCTGCCTGATCATGATCATCCACTGGCGCGGGGGCGATCCCCGGCGGGTGCGCCGGACCAACTGGACGATCGGCATCGCCTACGCGGCGGTCGTGGCGGGCCTGTGGACCACCTTCGCGTTCGCCGACGTACCGGTCGAGCGGCTGCGGGACCTGGACACCTACTACGCCAACACGCCGTGGATGCGCGAGCACATCATGCTCTACCTCGGGGCCCACACCATCGCCTGCGCGATCACCGCGGCGGTCACCTGGGCCTGGCTGCGGGAGGTGACGGGCTGGCTGCGCTCCGGACTCGTGCTCCTGGTCATCGGGTTCGTCCTGAACCTCTGCTACGACAGCGTGAAGCTGACGGCGGTGTTCGCCCGCTGGGGCGGCCACGACCTGGACTGGCTCAGCACGTACGTGGCCCCGCCCATCGCCTCCGTGTGCGCCCTGTTCATCGCCGTGGGCTTCATCCTGCCCCACGCCGGCCAGGCGCTCCAGGGGCTCTGCACCGACTACTACCACTACCGGTGCCTCGGCCCGTTCGTACGGGAACTGGCCGGTCTGGACACCGGTTCGGTGCGGCTCCCCCGGCGGTCCCCCATCAGCCGGCGCCTGGTCCAGCGCAGGACCCAGATCAGCGACGGGCTGCTGCGGCTCCAGCCGTACACGGACCCCGGGGTCCGCGAGCGGGCGCTCGCCGAGGCCCTGGCCCGCGGCGAGGCGCCCGAGCGGGCGGCGGCGACCGCCGAGGCGGTGGCCGTGGTGGCGGCGGTCGCGGCCCTGCGCGACGGCGTCGAGGCCGGGGCAGGGGACGGGCCGGTGGCGGGCGCGGCGGCGGCGCCGGACCTCGTGGCGGTGGCCAAGGCCCTGCGCCGGTCCCCTGCCGTCCTCTCCCTCCGCGCCCGGTCCGGGCCGTCAGACCACCCAGAGAGCGTGACTTCATGAGCAGTTCAGCACCGTCCCCCGGCCGGCCCGTCGCGGTCGTCATCGGGGGCAGCCTGGCCGGCATGCTCACGGCGGCCGCGCTCGTCCGCGCCGGGGCGGGGGAGGTCGTGGTCGTCGAGCGGGACGCGCTGCCGCAGGGGCCGCTCTCCCGCAAGGGGCTGCCGCAGGCGCACCACGCGCACCTGCTGTGGTCCGGCGGGGCCGCGGCCGTCGACGCCCTGGTACCGGGCACCATCGGAGCGCTGCGGGACGACGGGGCCCACCGGATCTCGCTGCCCACGAACATGGTCGGCTTCTCCCCCGAGGGCTGGTTCCGCCGGTGGGAGAAGGAGTCCCACTACGTGCTCCTCGCCAGCCGCGACCTGCTCGACTGGCACGTCCGCCGGGCCGTGGCGGCGCTGCCCGGCGTCACCGTCGCCGACCGCACCGAGGTGCTCGGCCCGGCGGGCGACGCCCGGTGCGTCACGGGCGTCCGGGTGCGCGGGGAGGACGGCGCGGAGCGGGTGCTGGACGCGGACCTGGTGGTGGACGCCTCCGGGCGGGCCTCCCGCACGCCGCGGTGGCTGCGCGAGCTGGGCGTGGCCGAGCCCGCCGTACGGACGGTCGACCCCGGCCTCGTCTACGCCAGCCGGATCTTCCGGGCCCCGAAGGACCTCGGGAGCAGCTTCCCCGTCATCGTGAACGTCCAGGCCGACCCGCGCGAGACCGGCCCCGGGCGGTCCGCGACCCTGGTCCCGATCGAGGGCGACCGCTGGCTGGTCACCCTGTCGGGGACGCGGGGTGGCGAACCCACCGCGGACGCGGGGGACTTCGAGGAGTTCGCCCGCGCGCTGCGGCACCCGATCGTCAGCGAGCTGATCGCCGGGGCGGAGCCGCTGACGGACGTGGTGCTCACCCGTACGACCGTCAACCGCAGGCACCACTACGAGAAGGCCGCGCTGCCCGGGCGGTTCCTGGTGCTCGGCGACGCGGTCGCCGCCTACAACCCGGTCTACGGGCACGGCATGTCGGTGGCCGCGCAGAGCGCGCTCGCCCTGCGGGACACCGTCGTCCGGTACGGCTGGTCCGACGGCCGGCTCGCCGCCCGCGCCCAGAAGGCCGTCGCCGGGCCGGTGGCCGCCGCGTGGGCGCTGTCCACGGGGAACGACGTCTTCTACCCCGGGGCCACGGAGAGCGGCCCGACGCCGGCCGAGCGGGTCGCCGCGGCCTACGTGCGGCGGCTGATGCGCACGAGCACCGGCAACGGCCGGGTGACCCGGGCGGTGACGGACGTGATGACCCTGGAGCGTCCCGCCAGCCGGCTGTTCACCCCGCCGGTGCTGCTGGCGGCCCTGCTGGGGCCGCGCCGGCCGCAGCTGACCGGGCCGCCGCTCGCGCCGGCGGAGCTGGCCGCGGTCGCGGCGCAGCGGGGCTGAGCCGTCTCCTCCGGCGCGGGACACCGCTCAGACCGGGGGTACGAGGGTGAACCAGTGGTCGAGCCGTGCGGTGTCACCGGTGACGTGCAGGCGGCCGGCGGGGAGCCGCTGCCAGAGGAACAGCATCAGGTCGCCGGCCGTGCCGGCGGCTTCGACGTCCACCGGGGCCGTGTCCCGCGGTGCGAGGCCGACCCGGTCGCCGTCGAACTCCACCGTCCAGGTGCCGGGTCCGTCGGTGCGGCGGAAGCGGTAGCGCTCCCCCGTGCCGGGCGGGGCCTGCTTCCAGCCGCGCCGGGCGGGGGCCATGACCTCGAAGGTCTGGGCGACGGCGTCCGCGGCGAAATCGGGGTCGAAGGGGGCGGGGTCCCCCAGCGCCGCCTGCGCGTCCCAGCGGTGGACGGCCTGTTCGATGGTCTGCATCCGCAGCCAGAAGCCGCTGGTGTGCTCCTCCTGCGCCGACCAGGTCCACACCGGCGCGTCCGGGCCCAGTTCGCGCAGGACGGACGCCAGGTCCCGGGCGGCGGCCTGCGACCAGTCGAACAGCTCCTGCGGTACGGGCCCGCGGTGCGGGGTCCGGTCCGGCCTCGGCCAGGCCGCCCGTACGGCCGGGTCGGCGGGCAGGGCGTAGAGCTGCGGGTCGGTGGGGTCGCAGGGTGCGGTGAGCCGTTCCCGCAGGTGGTGGGTGACGTAGCGCTGGACGCTGCCGAGGTGTCCGACGAGGTCGGCGACCGACCAGCCGGGGCAGGAGGGCACGGGCGGCGCCTCGCGGCCGCCGTCGGCGGCGCGCCGGACGGCTTCGGCGAAGGCCGCCGCCTCGTTCTCGAAGACGTCGAGTCTGGTGTGGTGGTCCATGGGACCCACCCTGCCCGGTCGCGGCCCCGGGGACTCAGCTTGCGCGCTGGGCGAACGCCTCCAGCGCCCGGGCCGTGCTCGCCTCCAGGGCGTCCGCGCCGCACGCGCGGCCGGTGAGGCGGGCGCGGTCGAGGAGGCCAGGGTCCTGGAGTTCGGTGCCCAGCGCGGCCAGGGCACGGGCCAGTTCGTAGGCGGCCGGGGAGTCCTCCAGCAGGGCCACCGCCTCGCGCAGCAGGTCCGCCCGGTCCTCGGGGGCGGCCACCTCCGCCGTGACGCGCAGGGCCTGGCCGACGGCGGAGGGCGCGCCGAAGACGCGGGCCCGGCGCAGGGCCTCGGCCGCCAGGGCCCGGGCCCGGGCGGGGTCCTCGGGGGCGACGGCCCGGGCCAGGAGCAGCCGCCAGGGGCACCAGGACGGGTTCTGGATGCCGCGCGGGGTCAGCCGCCGTCCAACGGCCTCGAGTTCGGCGGCGGCCGCCTTCCGGTCGCCGCCGGCCAGGAGCAGTTCGGCGTACACGGTCTGCGAGTCGGGGAAGACCACGGCGGCGGGGAAGGGTTCCCCGTACTCGTGTTCCCGCGCCAGCCGCCAGGCCTCCTCCACCCGGCCCCGGGCGATCAGGGTGGTCAGGAGGATGGCGATGGCGTACCAGTGCACGGGCGTACGGCGGCCCACGCGCTCGGCGAGGCGCAGTCCGTCCCGGGCCAGTTCCTCGGCCTCGGCGAGCCGTCCGCGCCGGTAGCGGAGGTAGGCGCGCAGGCTGTACGCGAAGGACAGGTGGGCGCCGTGCCAGCCCTGGCGCTCGAACTCGGCGGTGCCCTCCTCGAAGAGCTCCTCGGCGCGTCCGGGCCGGTCGGCGTACATGTGGACCATCGCGGCGAGCACCGGCACCTCGAAGCCGCGGTCCTCGTGGGCCCAGCCGAAGGGCTCGCGCAGGACCCGGTCCGCGTGGCGGAGGGCCACGTCGAGGGGCTCTCCGCGCAGGCAGGCGTCCCAGGCGCGCAGGCCGATGACGTAGCGCTCGGTGAGGTCGCGGCCGACGAGGCGGTCGGCGAGGCGGGCCAGGCGGCGGGAGCGCGCCGGGGAGTCCGGTTCGGCGGCGTTGAAGGCGTCCCACATGAACTGCTCGGCCTGCAGGCGCAGCCGGGCGCGGGCGTCGGGGGTGCGCGGGATCTCGCGGCCGAGCAGCTCGGAGGCGGCGGCGAGGTGGTCGCTGTGGGCGAGGACCTGGGCGAGCCGGATGACGATGCCCTGGCGCAGCACGGGGTCGTCGGAGGGTTCGGCGAGGGCGGCGCGCAGGTGGTTGACGGTGGTGGCGGGCTCCGTGAGCAGGGAGGCGCAGCCCAGTTCGTAGAGGACGGCGGCGCATTCGCCGAAGTCCGGCGGCTCTTCGAGGGCGCGGGCGAGCTGGCGGCGGGCGGCTTCGGGGGCGCCGGCGCGGAGGTTCTCGGCGGCGGCCTCGCGCAGGGTGCGCACCACCCAGGGGTCGTTCTCCGGCTGGGTCTCCAGCAGGTGGCGGGCGGCGGCGGAGGAGCCGAGCCCGGCGTCGACGACGGCGGCCGCGGCCTTGCCGTGCAGGGCGACGCGCAGGGCGTCGGGGATGGCGCGGTATATGGCGGTGGCGATGAGCGGGTGGACGAACTCCAGCCCGGCGTCGTCCTCTTCGTCGGCTCCGGCCTCGGCCGGCGGGGCCGACAGGATGCGGGCGTCACGGAGCCGGACGGTGGCGTCGGCGGCCTCCTCCGCGCCGAGCACCGCGACCCGGGCGGCGATCCGGCGGGGGATGGCGGTGCCGAGGACGGCGCAGGCCCAGGCGAAGCGGACGGTGGAGGGGCCGAGGCTGTGCAGCCGGGCGACGAGCCCGCTGCCGCGCTGGGCGGCGGCGAGGTCGCGCAGCAGCGGGGCGCTGGCCTCGACGGGGTCGAGGCCCTCGGCGCGGACCTTGGCGGTGAGTTCGACGGCCTCGAAGGGGTTGCCGGTGGTGACGGCCCAGGCCTCCCGGCAGAAGGCGTCCTCGGCGTGCTCCCCGACGGCTTCGCGGACCAGGGTGGTGACGGCGTCCGCGCTCAGCGGGGCGAGGCTGAGCGGGCGCTGTCCGGCCCGTCCGGGCAGCGTGCGGAAGGCCTCGGCGTGCGCGGGGAGCTCGTCGGGGCGGTAGGCGGTGACGAGGAGCAGGGGGAGGTGTTCGGCGCGCGGGGCGAAGCCGGCGAGCCAGCCGAGGGATTCGGGGTCGGCCCAGTGGGCGTCGTCGAGGACCAGCACGACGGGGGCGCGCTGGACGGTGAGGTGGGTCAGGACCCAGTCGAGCCCGTCCCGCAGGCCCTGCGGGTCGGGCGGGGCGCCCTGGGCGGGGGCGCACAGGCCCAGCGCGGGGCCGGCGATGGCGTACCAGCCGCCGAGGGCGGCGCGCAGTTCGGCTTCGGGGCGGCCGGCCAGCTGGGGCTGGAGGAGCTGGCGGGCGACGTGGAACGGCTGGGTCTGCTCCTGCTCGCCGCCGCGTGCGGCGAGCAGGGTGCAGGAGCGGGCGAGGGCGCGGCGGCGGACTTCGGCGAGCAGGGTGGTCTTGCCGAGGCCGGCCGGGCCCGAGAGCGCGAGCAGGCCGCCGCCGCTGTCGGGGCCGGATCCGGCGAGCCGGTCCAACGCGTCGTCGACGGCGAGGAGTTCGGCTTCGCGTTCGAAGAGCGCGCGCCGTGTACGGGTCCGGCGTTCCGTCATGGCTGTACCCCCCAGGCCGGCTCGGGGGATCAGCGTACGCCCGCGCACGACCCGGGGGGTCCCACTATCGGGAAAGAAGCCGATCTTCTCCTGCGGGCCGTCACCTCCGAGGGGCGCGACCAGGGCGGCGACGACGCCCACGACCACGGCGACGCCCACGGGCAGCGGCCCGGCGGGGCGGGTCGGGCGGCCTGCACGCATGCCCGGGACGGCGCGTGATGGCGAGGAGCGGGCGGCGACCCGCGGACGTCGCGGGCGGTCGGGCGGTGCCGGGGGGTGGCGCGGGCAGGGGCCGGCCGTCGACGCGGCGGTAGCGCGCCGCCGCGAGGGATCGGCCCGCCGTGACGGGTTTGGCACGGCCGTGCACGGATAGCCGCCAGGTGAGGCACCCACACGTGCCGGTCCACGGTCGGCCTCGGGCTCCGCGCGGGGCCGTACCCCGACCCGGAGGCGAACGATGAACACGAACCGCGGGCACGACGCCCCGGAGCGGCGCGGCGCGCTGCTCCCGGACGCGGGAGCCATGCTGGACGAGCACGGCCGCCCGCCGGGCGCGCCCTCGCGCACCGGGACGGGCTCCGGCGCGGCGGCCGATCCCGCGCGGGTGGACGCGGCACGCGCGCAGGAGCAGCGCCAGGCCGAGGCCGAGGTGAACGTACTGGTCAGTCACTGCGACAGCGCGGGCGCCGACGCCGTGCTCGGGGTCCTCGCCGAGGCCTTCCCCGGGATGACCGGGCCGACGCCCGTGTGGAACGCGGGGCCCGCGTCCGCTCCGGCCATCTGGTCGGCGACCGTGGACGTACGCCGCCACGCGCCCGGCACGCACCCCCAGGCCCGGCCTGCCTCGCCCGTGACCGCCGAGCTGGACGGCGCCGCGGACCCGGTACGGCAGGTCCGCGCCGTGCTGGAGGACGCCTTCGCCGGGGAGCACCTCGGCACGGTGTCCGGAGAGCACGAGCTCCAGGTCTCCCTGCGGCTGACCGCCCGCCCGGCGTGATCAGGGGCGGCTCAGGTCAGGTCGAAGCGTCCGCCCCGCGCCCCCACGACGAACTTGCGCCACTCGTGCGGCGCGAAGACCAGCGGGGGGCCGTCGGGGCGTTCGCCGCGGCGCATCGCGATGAACCCTTCCACGAAGGCGATCTGGACGTCGCCCACCCCCCGGCTGCCCGGCTGCCAGTCGGCCCGGCTGAGGTCGAGTTCGGGCCTGCCCCAGCCGGCGTACGGCTGCGAAGTCGTGCTCTCGGCCACGTGCGTGCTCCTCCCGGTACGGTACGTCGTCGTCCATGCCCTCGGTCGAGCTCCGCCCCGCTCCCGCGCGGCCGCGCTTGTCCGGGGGGCCAGGGTAGCCATCGCGGCGGGTGCCGCACAGGGCACGGCGGGTCACCCGCCACCGGTCCCGGCGCACCGCGCCGGTTCAGGAACGCGGCGGCTCCGCCCCCACCAGCCACATCGCGAAGAACTGCGCTCCCCCGCCGTACGCGTGCCCCAGTGCCCGCCGGGCTCCCGGGACCTGGTGCTCCCCCGCCTGCCCGCGGACCTGGAGGGCCGCCTCCGCGAAGCGGATCATGCCCGACGCGCCGATCGGGTTGGTGGACAACACCCCGCCGGAGGGGTTCACCGGGAGGTCGCCGTCCAGTTCGGTGACCCCCGCCTCGGTGAGCTTCCAGCCCTCGCCCTCCTGCGCGAAGCCCAGGTTCTCCAGCCACATCGGCTCGTACCAGGAGAACGGCACGTACATCTCGACCGCGTCGATCTCCCGGCGGGGGTCGGTGATCCCGGCCTGCCGGTAGACGTCGGCCGCGCAGTCCTTGCCGGCCTGCGGGGAGACGAAGTCCTTGCCCGCGAAGAGGGTCGGCTCGCTGCGCATCGCGCCGCCGTGCACCCAGGCGGGCGGCTTCGGCGCACGGGCCGCGCCCGCACGGTCGGTGAGGACCATCGCGCAGGCGCCGTCGGAGGACGGGCAGGTCTCGGAGTAGCGGATCGGGTCCCACAGCATCGGCGAGGCCTGGACCTTCTCCAGGGTGATGTCGTGCTCGTGCAGGTGCGCGTACGGGTTCTTCAGCGCGTTGCGCCGGTCCTTGTACGCGACGAGCGAGCCGACCGTGTCGGGCGCGCCGGTGCGCCGCATGTACGCGCGCACGTGGGGGGCGAAGAAGCCGCCCGCGCCCGCCAGCAGCGGCTGCTGGAAGGGGACGGGCAGCGAGAGCCCCCACATGGCGTTGGACTCGGACTGCTTCTCGAAGGCGAGCGTCAGGACGGTGCGGTGGACGCGGGCGGCGACCAGGTTGGCGGCGACCAGGGCGGTGGACCCGCCGACGGACCCGGCCGTGTGGACGCGGAGCATCGGTTTGCCGACCGCGCCGAGGGCGTCCGCCAGGTAGAGCTCCGGCATCATCACGCCCTCGAAGAAGTCGGGGGCCTTGCCGATGACGACCGCGTCGACGTCGGCCCAGGTCAGCTCCGCGTCGGCGAGGGCGCGGGCGGCCGCCTCGCGGACCAGGCCGGCGAGGGAGACGTCGTGCCGCGCGGCGACGTGCTTGGTCTGCCCGATTCCGACGACGGCCACGGGCTCCTTGCCCGGTGCGCCCGGTGTGCTCATGCGGGGTCCCCTTCCAGGACGGCGACCAGGTTCTGCTGGAGGCAGGGGCCGGAGGTGGCGTGCGCGACGGCCCGGTCGGACGCGCCGCGGTGGATCCGGGCGGCCGCCTCGCCGATCCGGATCAGGCCGGCGGCCATCATCGGGTTGGCGGCCAGGGCCCCGCCGGAGGGGTTGACGGCCACCGCGTCGCCGAGTGCGAGCGCCTTGCGCAGCACGACCTCCTGGGAGGAGAACGGCGCGTGCAGTTCCGCCGTGTCGACGGGCGCCTCGAACACCCCGGCGTGCTCGGCGGCGGTCCGGGTGGACGGGGAGTCGGTCAGGTCGCGCAGGCCGAGGCCGTGCGCCTCGATGCGGTGGTCGATGCCGGTGATCCAGGCGGGCCGTCCGCACAGGCGCCGCGCCACGTCGCCCGCGGCCAGGACCACGGCGGCCACGCCGTCCCCGATGGGCGGGCAGTCGCCCGTGCGCAGGGGCCGGACCTGGTAGCCGCCCTGCGGGACGGAGCCGCTGAGCTGGGCGTGCGGGTTGCCCTCGGCTGCGGCCCGGCTGCGGGCGCCGATGGCCGCGAGCGCGCTCTCGTCGGTCTCGCCCGCGTCGATCAGCGCCTGTGCCTGGAGGGCGGCCAGGGCCACCGCGTCCGGCCACAGGGGGGCGAGGTAGTACGGGTCGAGCTGGCGCGTCAGCACGTCCCGGACGGACCCGGGCGAGGACTTCCCGTACGCGTAGACGAGCGCGGTGTCGGCCTCGCCGGTCTGGATCTTGACCCAGGCCTCGTAGAGCGCCCAGGCGCCGTCCATCTCCACGTGCGACTCGGAGATCGGCGGCCAGGCGCCGACCCCGTCGAGGGTCATGGTGAAGGAGAAGGCCCGGCCGGCCAGGTAGTCGCTGGAGCCGGAGCAGGTGAAGCCGATCTCGCCCGCCCTGAGGCCGGTGGCGGCCAGCACCCGGTGCAGGACGGGCATCACCATCTCGACTTCGCTGAGCTCGTCGGTGCGGCGCAGGTGGTCGCTCTGGGCGAAGGCGACGACGGCCACCTCGCGCGCGTACCGGTGGGTCCTGGGCATCAGAGGAGCTCCTTGTACGCGTCGTAGTCCGCGTCCGGCTCGCCGGTGGGGCGGTAGTGGTCGGGGTAGCGGCCGCCGTCGGTCCACACCGGTTCGACGCGCAGGCCCATGCGCACCTGGTCGTACGGGATGCCGCCGATCCGGCCGTGGAGGGCGAGGCCGGCGCCGTCGAGGGCGATGTGGGCGTAGACGTACGGGACTTCGATGTCGAGGTTGCGCGCCTTGATGTTGACGATGCAGAAGGTGGTCACGGTCCCGGCCGGGCCGACCTCGACCCGGTCGGTGGTGGCCACGCCGCAGGTGGGGCACGCGCCGCGCGGGGGGACGTACACCTTGTGGCAGGAGGGGCAGCGCTCGCCGACGGTGCGCCGCTCGGAGAGCGCGTTGATGTAGGCGGTCTGCGCGCGGCCGGGGCTGTAGGTGTAGTCGAGGCGGGCCTCGGCGACGATGCCGGTGACGGGGTCGGTGAAGCGGCCGTCGTGGGGGGTGGCGCGGGCTGCGGCCGGGCCGTCGTGGCCGCCGTCGTCCTCGCAGGGCTCGAAGCAGGCGATGTCGGTGATGGCCCCGGTGCGTTCGGCGGCCCACCGGACGCGTACCCGCATCCCGGTGCGGACGGCGTCGGGGCCCGGGGCGTCGAGGGCGTGCAGCAGGGCGGTGTCGGCACCGTCGAGCCTGACGAGCACCCAGGCGAAGGCGGTGCCGAGGGGCTGCTGGGGGCGGGGCTCCGCGTTCCAGGCCCAGGTGGTGACGGTACCGGTGGGGGCGACCTCGACGAGCTCGCGGATCTCCTCGGCGGTGACGGGGTCGTACTCGGCGGGCGGCACCATGACGCGGCCGTCGGAGGTCTTGACGCCGAGTACGACGCCCTCGCGGAGACCGGTGAGGAAGGCGCTCTGGACGGGGCCGAGGGAGCGGGTGAAGGGGAACTCGACGACGAGGGGCGCTCGCAGCACCTCGGGCGGGGACGCGGCTGTCATGGACGACTCTCCGATTCTCGATCGAGGGGGGGCGGTTGGACCGGGCCCGCGGGCGGGCCGGGACGCCGGAGCGGGGGCCGCAGGGCCGGGGTTCCACCTGCGCGCGGCCGGCGCCTACGCCCGGCGGTAGACCGGCCGGCGCTTCTCCGCGAAGGCCCGCGCCCCTTCCTTCGCGTCGGCCGTGTCGAAGACCGGCCAGCCCCGGGCCAGTTCGGCGGCGAGGCCCTCCGTCTCCGTCAGCTCGGCGGTCTCGTAGACCGACGCCTTCACCGCCTCCACGGCCAGCGGCCCGCACGCGTTGATCAGCTCGGCGGTCTCCAGCGCCGCCTCCAGCGCCGTCCCGTCGGGCACGACCCGCCCCACGAGCCCGATCCGCGCCGCTTCCTCCGCCGAGTAGGGACGCCCCGTCAGCAGCATCTCCAGCGCGTGGGTGCGCGGGACCTGCCGGGGCAGCCGCACCGTGGAGCCGCCGATCGGGAACAGCCCCCGCCGGACCTCGAACAGCCCGAACGTGGCGCCGGCCCCGGCGACCCGGATGTCGGTGCCCTGGAGGATCTCGGTGCCGCCCGCCACGCAGTACCCCTCCACCGCCGCGATGACCGGCTTGCGCGGCCGGTGGTGGCGGAGCATCGCCTTCCAGTGCAGGTCGGGATCGGCCTTGAGGCGGTCCCGGTAGAGGTCGCCCGCCATGCCCCGGCCGGCCAGCGCCTTGAGGTCCATGCCGGCGCAGAAGTCGCCTCCCGCGCCCGTCAGGACCACCGAGCGGACCGTGTCGTCCGCGTCCGCCTCCAGCCAGCCGTCGTACAGGCCCACCAACAGCGGAAGCGAGAGCGCGTTCTTCGCCTCCGGCCTGTTCATGGTGAGCACCAGCGTGGCGCCGCGGCGCTCCACGGTCAGGTGTTCGGTCCCACCCATTGCCGTCCTCCCGTCTCAGACCTAGAACAGGTTGCAGGAGGGCCGGGTGCAGTTCAATAGTTTTCTGACACCCAGTCAGATTTGTTGGCGGGCGCCCTTCCCAGTTGGAGCGGGCGGCGCTCTAATGACCGCCGAGCAGCCCAGCCATGAGCAGTTTCGGGTCAGGAGGAACGGTGGAGTACAACCTTGCCGACCTGTTCGAGTCGGTGGTGGACGTGGTCCCGGACCGCGAGGCGCTGGTGTACGTGGACCACCCCGGGACCGGCGCGGAGCGCCGTCTGACCTACGCGGAGCTGGACGCGGCGGCCAACCGCGTCGCGCACCACCTGCTGGAGCGCGGGCTGAGGCCCGGTGAGCACCTGGGGCTGCACCTCTACAACGGGATCGAGTACCTGCAGACGGTGCTCGCCTGCCTCAAGGCCCGCCTCGTGCCGGTGAACGTCAACTACCGCTACGTGGAGGAGGAGCTGGTCTACCTCTACAACGACGCCGACCTCGCCGCCCTCGTCTTCGAGGGCGAGTTCACCGAGCGGGTGGCGGCCGCGCTGCCGCGGACGCCGCGGCTGCGGCACCTGATCCGCGTCGGGCGGGCCCCGGACGGCGCTCCGGAGCCGGCGATCGCACCGGTCGCGTACGAGGACGCCGAGGCGGCCGGTTCCCCGGAGCGCGGCTTCCCGCAGCGCAGCGCCGACGACCTGTTCATCATCTACACCGGCGGCACGACCGGCATGCCCAAGGGCGTCATGTGGCGGGCCGAGGACCTGTTCTTCGCGGGGCTCTTCGGCGGGGAGCCCTCGGGCGAGCCGGTGAAGCGGCCCGAGGAGCTGGCCGAGCGGGTCGCGGCGCGGGGGGCCGGGCTCACCTTCTTCCCGGCTCCGCCGCTGATGCACGGCACCTCCACGCTCACCTCGTTCATCGCCTTCAACTACGGCCAGCGGGTGGTGATCCACCGGAAGTACGCGCCCGAGGAGGTGCTGCGCACCATCGAGAAGGAGAAGGTGTCGAGCGTGTCGCTGGTGGGCGACGCGATGCTGAGGCCGCTCATCGACGCCCTGAACGGGCCGCTCAAGGGGACGGACTTGTCCTCGCTGTTCAGCGTCTCCTCCTCGGGGGCGATCATGTCGGAGAGCGTCCGCGCCGAGTTCCAGCGCCTGGTGCCGCACGTGGTGCTCCTCAACAACTTCGGTTCGTCCGAGTCGGGTTCCAACGGGCGGGCGACGGACGACTCCGGACCCGAGAAGGGCTTCCGTCTCCAGGTCAACGACCGTACGCAGGTGGTCGATCCGGTGACGCACGAGCCGGTGGCGGTCGGCGTGCCCGGGCGCCTCGCGCAGCGCGGGCACGTCCCGCTCGGCTACTACAACGACCCGGCGAAGACCGCGGAGACGTTCTTCCGCAAGGGCACGGAACGCTGGGTCCTGCTCGGCGACATGGCGACGGTCGACGAGGAGGGCATCGTCACCGTGCTGGGGCGCGGCTCGCAGTGCATCAACACCGGCGGGGAGAAGGTCTACCCCGAGGAGGTGGAGCAGGCGCTGAAGTCGCATCCGGACGTGTACGACGCCCTGGTCGCGGGCGTCCCCGACCCGACGTGGGGCAGTCACGTGGCCGCGGTGGTGCAGGTCCGGGAGGGTGCGCCGGAGCCGACGCTGGAGGAGATCCAGCGCCACTGCCGGACCAGGCTCGCCGGCTACAAGATCCCGCGCCAGCTGGTGGTCACACCGGCGGTGCAGCGTTCCCCGAGCGGCAAGGCGGACTACCGCTGGGCGAAGGCGGTGGCCGCGGAGGCCGACGCGCAGCGCTGAGGAACCCCGGGCAGACGATCACTCGTTCGAGTCATTGCTTTACCGGGCGGGGTCCGGCAATCTACCGAATGAACGTTCGGTTGGCTTATGGCGGTCCGGCTCACGATGAGGTGACGGCAATGACGGCGCGTGCGCGTGCGGGTCTCGGCGACCCGGAGGATGTCCAGGACGAGGGCGAGCGGCTGAGTCCCGACGAGCTGGCGGCGCTCCAGCTGAAGCGGCTGCGGGCGACCTTGCGCCGGGCGTACGACGGCGTGGCCTTCTACCGGCAGGCCTTCGACAAGGCCGGAGTCCATCCGGACGACTGCCGTTCGCTCGCGGACCTCTCCCTCTTCCCGCTCACCACCAAGGCCGACCTGCGCGAGCAGTACCCCTTCGGGATGTTCGCCGTGCCCCGCACCGACGTGCGCCGCATCCACGCCTCCAGCGGCACCACCGGCCGACCGACGGTGGTGGGCTACACCGACGGGGACCTGGCCACCTGGGCCGATGTCGTCGCCCGGTCCCTGCGGGCGGCGGGCGCCCGGCCGGGGCAGATCGTGCACGTGGCCTACGGGTACGGCCTGTTCACCGGCGGCCTGGGCGCCCACTACGGCGCGGAACGGCTGGGGTGCACGGTCGTGCCGGCCTCCGGGGGCATGACGGACCGCCAGGTCAGGCTCATCCAGGACTTCCGCCCAGAAGTGATCATGGTGACCCCCTCCTACATGCTCACGCTGCTGGACGAGATGGAGCGCCAGGGCGTGGACCCGCGCGCCACCTCGCTCCGCACCGGGGTCTTCGGCGCCGAGCCCTGGACCGAGGAGATGCGCCGCGAGATCGAGGACCGGCTGGGGATCGACGCCGTGGACATCTACGGCCTGTCGGAGGTGATCGGGCCGGGGGTGGCGCAGGAGTTCGCCTCCCACAAGGACGGCCTGCACATCTGGGAGGACCACTTCTACCCCGAGGTGATCGACCCGCTGACCGGGGCCGTGCTGCCGGACGGGGAGCCCGGGGAGCTGGTGTTCACCTCCCTCACCAAGGAGGCCATGCCGATCGTCCGCTACCGCACCCGGGACCTGACGCGGCTGCTGCCGGGGACGGCCCGGCCCGCCTTCCGCCGGATGGAGAAGGTGACCGGCCGCAGCGACGACATGATCATCCTGCGCGGGGTGAACCTCTACCCGACCCAGATCGAGGAGATACTCCTGCGCACCCCCGGCCTCGCCCCGCACTTCCAGCTGCGGCTGACGCGGGAGGGCCGGCTGGACGCCCTCACCGTGCGGGTGGAGGCGCGCCGGGACGCCGACGCCGGCACTCGGCGGGCGGCCGCCGCGGAGCTGGTGCGGGCGGTCAAGGAGTCCGTCGGGGTGTCCGTCGCCGTCGAGGTGGTGGAACCGGAGAGCCTGGAGCGGTCGGTGGGCAAGATCAAGCGGGTGAAGGACCTCCGGGAGTCCCCGGCCCCTGCGGAAGAGGCGTAGGCGCCACCGAGGACGGCCACCGCACCGGGGTCCGGCGGGGGCCTGACCGGAGCCCGGAATCCGGCCAGGGGTGGTGCGCCGCGCCGACGGGGCCGAAACCACCTGTTCGGGTTCATTTCGGCGCCGTTCCCGGGAGCGGCCGGGCCCGCCCGGGTAGGGGATCAGGTGTGATCTCGACCCTCCGGCACCTCCACGACCGGCTCATGGGCTCCCCGGCCGGCCTGGCCTGGAGCCGGGGCCGGGAGATCGAGCTGATGCACCGGGCGATGGGCTTCGCCGCCCTGGGCTTCCTCACCCTCGTCCCGCTGCTGGTGGTCGTCGCGGCGGCCGCGCCGGGGAGCGGCTCCGGCTTCGGCCGCTGGCTGGGCCAGGCCCTCGGGGTGACGGCGGCCTCGCGGGCCCGGGTGGAGATGCTGTTCGGGGCGGCGGACCTGGCACTGGAGCGGACCACCGCCTTCGGACTGGCGGCCCTCGCGGTGTTCGGCCTGACCTTCGGATCCGCCGTGCAGACCGGCTACGAGAAGGTGTGGGACGTGCCGACCGCCCGCTGGCACACCATGTGGCGGCACGTCGTGTGGCTGGCACTGCTGGTCTGCTACCTCGCGCTGCTTGTCGGCATCCCCGCCCCCTCCGACACCGCGGTGGGCACGGTGGTGGGCACCGTCAGCGACACGGTCGGCACCTGCCTCTTCTTCTGGAGCTCCGGCCGGCTCCTGCTCGGCGGCCGGGTCCGCTGGCGGGCCCTGCTGCCCGGGGCGGTGGCGACGAGCATCGGGCTGGTGGGCCTCAGGGTCTTCTCGCAGCTGGTGTTCTCCCCGCTGATCGCCTCGAACGCCGTCACCTACGGCCCCTTCGGCACGCTGCTGGTCGTCCAGTCCTGGCTCGTCGGCGTCGGCTTCGTGGTCTACGGCGGCGCCCTCGTCGGCCGCCTCGTCCACGAGCACCTCACCCTGCGCAGACTGCGCGCCGGCGGGCTCCTGCCCGCCGGGGACGGCCCTTCTCATGATCCGGAACGGGAGTGACCCAGCCGGGTGACGGCTGGCAGGATTGCCGTGCACCACCCACAACACCGTTGTCACGCAGGGGGATTGATGTCAGAGCAGACGCACGCCGCCGGCCGGGTATGGCTGATCACCGGAGCCTCGTCGGGCTTCGGCCGGACGCTGGCGGAGGCCGCGCTGGCGGCCGGGGACACCGTCGTCGCCGCGGCCCGCCGGCCCGCCGCGCTCGACGACCTGGCGGCCGCCCACCCGCAGCGGCTCGTACCGGTGGCGGCGGACGTGACGGACACGGCGCGCGCCGAGCAGGTCGTCGCGGAGGCGGTCGAGCGGTTCGGGCGGATCGACGTCCTCGTCAACAACGCCGGCCGGGGCCTGGTCGGAGCGGTGGAGGAGACCTCCGACGCCGAGCTCCGGGACCTGATGGACCTGCACTTCTTCGGCCCCGCCGCACTGGTACGCGCCGCGCTGCCCCACATGCGGGCGCGGAAGTCCGGGGCGATCGTGCAGATGAGCAGCATGGGAGGGCGGCTGTCCTTCCCGGGCGTCGGGGCCTACTCGGCGACGAAGTTCGCCCTGGAGGGGCTGACCGAGGCGCTCGCGGGAGAGGTCGCGGAGTTCGGGATCAGGACGCTGATCGTCGAGCCCGGCGCGTTCCGTACCGGCTTCGCGGGCGGCGGCGCGCTGCGTCAGACGGCCGCGGTGCTTCCGGCGTACGAGGGCACGGTCGGCGGGGTCCGGACCGGACTGCCCGGCAGCGACGGCAAGCAGCCCGGCGACCCGGTCAAGGCGGCCGCCGCCATCCTGGCCGCCCTGGACGCCGAGCGGACGCCGCTGCGGCTCGCGCTGGGCAACGACGCGCTCGACGCGATCCTCGCCCACGCCGACACCGCCCGCGCGGAGGCCCGTACCTGGGAGTCCGTCAGCCGGGGCACGGACTTCGACGACGCCTGACCGGCCCGCGGCCCTGACCGGCCGGACCCCGCCCCGCCCGTCCCCCGGCCGGCGTCTCGGCCGGGGGGAGCCGGTCGGCGGGGCCTCAGCGGGGGTTGAAGCGGTCGCGGAGTTCCCGCTTGAGGATCTTGCCGCTGGCGTTGCGCGGGAGGGCCTCCACGAACAGCACCCGCTTGGGTGCCTTGAAGGGGGCGAGCCGCTCCCGGGCGTAGGCCATCAGCTCCGCCTCCGTCACCTCCCCGCGCGGTACGACCACCGCCGTGACCGCCTCGATCCACCGCTCGTCGGGCAGCCCGACGACGGCCGTCTCGGCCACCCCGGGGTGGGTGTACAGCACGTCCTCGACCTGCCGGGACGCCACCAGCACGCCGCCCGAGTTGATGACGTCCTTCACCCGGTCGACCACCGTGAAGTAGCCTTCGGCGTCCCGTACCGCGAGGTCCCCGGAGCGGAACCAGCCGTCACGGAAGGCCTTCCCGGTGGCCTCGGGGGCGTTCCAGTAGCCCAGGCACAGCTGCGGGGAGCGGTAGACGACCTCCCCCGCCGTGCCGTCGGGGACGTCCGCGCCGTCCTCGTCGACGACCCTGGCCTCCACGTGGCGCACCGGGCGCCCGCACGAGTCCATCCGGCCCTCGTGTTCCTCCGGCCGCAGGACCGTGGCCAGCGGGCCGATCTCGCTCTGCCCGAAGCAGTTGTAGAAGCCCAGCCCGGGCAGCCGGTCCCGCAGTCGTTCCAGTACCGGGACCGGCATGACCGAGGCGCCGTAGTAGGCCTTGCGCAGGGCGCCCAGTTCCCGGTGCTCGAACTGCGGATGGCCGGCCAGCGCGATCCACACCGTGGGCGGCGCGAAGAGGCTGTCGGCATCGCCCGCCTCCACCAGGTCGAAGATCTGCTCGGCGGCCGGCGCGTCCAGGACGGTGTTGTGCGCGCCGACCGCCAGGTAGGGCAGCAGGAAGACGTGCATCTGCGCCGAGTGGTAGAGCGGCAGCGAGTGGACGGGGCGGTCGGTCTCCGCCAGGTCCAGGGCCTCGATCGCGCTCTCGTACGCGTGGGCCAGCGCCCGGTGGGTCATCATGGCGCCCTTGGGCAGGGCGGTGGTGCCCGAGGTGTACAGCAGCTGCACCACCGCGGACGGGTCCCCGGCGGCCTCGTAGGGGATCGGCTCGGCCAGCTGGGACAGGAAGGACCCGGGCGCGTCGCGCAGCGCCCGTACGGGGTGTCCGCCGGGGACCAGCGGGGCCAGGTCCGGGTCGGCGAGGACGAGGGCGCTCGCGCAGTCCCCCAGGATGTACGCGAGGTCCTCGCCGGTGAGGTTCTGGTTGACCGGGACATGGGTGAGGCCCGCGCGGGCGCAGGCGAGGAAGGCGATAAGGTAGGCGTCGGAGTTGTGGGCGAAGGCCGCGACCCGGTCCCCCGCCGCCAGCCCGTACCCCTCCCGCAGTACGGCGGCGCCGGTGGAGACGGCCGCGTCGAGTTCTGCGTACGTCCAGCTCCGCTCCCGGTAGCGGACGGCGACCCGGCCCGGGGTCCGTCGCGCGCTGTCCCGCAGGAGTCCGTCGACCGTCTGGTGCCGCACTGCCGTCATGGGCGCGATCCTCGCCCCGCCCCGGCGCCGGGGTCAAGATCGGCGCGCGAACCGGGGCCCGGCGCCCGGACGCCCGGCGAGGACCGGAACGGTGACGGCCGCACGCCCTTCGGCTGGCCACCGCACGGTCGGTGACGGCATGTCAGCCAGCACGGCCTTTACCAGGAACGAAGCCCGGACGGGCGTATTCCGGTAAACGTTTTCCATACTCCGGCAAAGCCTTTGCCGGGCTCTTGCCCTGCGGAGCGGAACCGGATGGGATGCGCGGGTCCCTTGCCGAGCCCCGCCGGGCCGCACCCTGCCCGGTGGAGCCGCTCTCAGCCAACCCGTGACGTACCGGTACGTCCGGCACGCCACACATGTGAACATCGAGGTCGAGCCACACCGTGCGTCAGATATCCTCCGCCGCCAGGATCGTCATCGTCGCGGCACTTCCGCTGGCGCTGACCGCCTGCTCCTTCATCACCCCGAAGGCCGCGGCCCCCTCCACGACGGGCACGCCGTCGGCCGCCGCGGCGCCGTCCGCCGACCCCAACAAGGGACTCCTGACGGGCAGGCAGCTCAAGGCGGCGCTCGCGCCCGCCTCGTTCTTCGGTGCCGGCTTCGCCGCCGACCCGGAGCTCACGCGCGACACCGGCGACACCTACCAGCTGCCGGCCACCACCGAGGTGCCCGCCCCCGACTGCACCAAGCTCGGCGCGACCTCGTGGACGGAGATCACCGGCATCAGCGGCGTCTCCTTCGCGCAGAACGCGTACGTGAACAAGAACTCCTCGGAGGAGTTCGCCCAGGAGATCGACGTCTACCGGGGCACGACCGCCACGACCGTGCTCGACGCGCTGGGCAAGATCTCCAAGGCCTGCCCCGGCTACACCGACAGCGACACCCAGGCCAAGGTGACGGTCGCCGAGAAGCCCCTGGCGGGCGTGGGCGACGGAGCCTGGTCCATCACCCAGACCAGCACCGCCTGGCAGGGCGGCACCACGCTGGTGGCCGCGCGGGTCGGCACCTCTGTGGTGACCGTGCTCGTCAGCAGCAGCACCGACAACGGCCTGCCGGGCGCGACCAGGCTGGCGAAGCAACTGGTGGCCTCCCTGACGGGCAAGGCCTGACGGCAGCGGCCCCCTTCCGTGGTGCCGCTCCCGCCTCCGGCGAGCGGCACCACCCGGGCCCGGCCGGGCGGCGGCGGACGCCCGGGGGCCGCCCGGGGCCCGCCCCGCTACGGGCTGACCGCGAGGAACAGGTACGCGGCCAGCAGGACGAGGTGGACGCCGCCCTGGAGCAGGGTGGCGCGGCCCGGCACGATCGTCAGGGCGCCGACCACCACGGTCAGGGCGAGCAGCACCATGTGGATCGGCCCCAGACCCAGCAGCAGCGGCCCGGTCAGCCAGACGGAGGCCAGGGCGATGGCCGGGATGGTCAGGCCGATGCTGGCGATGGCGGAACCGTAGGCCAGGTTCAGGCTGGTCTGGACGCGGTCGCGGCGGGCGGCCCGGACGGCGGCGAGGGTCTCGGGCAGCAGGACGAGCAGGGCGATGATCACACCGACGACGGCATGGGGAAGCCCGGCGTCGGAGACGCCCTTCTCGATGGTCGGGGAGACGGCCTTGGCGTTGCCCACGACCGCGACGAGGGCGACGAAGAGCAGGCCGAGGCTGATCAGGGCGGCCCGGGCGGTGGGCGGTTCGGCATGGTCTCCCGGGGTGCCGCCGCTGCCGCCTCCACTGCTCCCGGTGTCCTCCACCGGCAGGAAGTAGTCCCGGTGCCGGACGGTCTGGACGGCGATGAACAGCCCGTAGAGGGCGAGCGAGGCGACGGCGGCGAAGGCCAGCTGGGGCGTGGAGAACTCGGGGCCCGGCCTGCTGGTGGTGAAGGTCGGCAGCACCAGGCTCAGCACGGCCAGGGTCGCGACGGTGGCCAGGGCCGCGCCGGAGCCCTCGGCGTTGAAGACGGCGATCCGGTGGCGCAGGGCCCCCACGAGCAGGGACAGGCCGACGATGCCGTTGCAGGTGATCATGACGGCGGCGAAGACGGTGTCCCGGGCGAGGGAGGCGGTCTTGTCGCCGCCGTCGGCCATCAGGGTGACGATCAGGGCCACTTCGATGACGGTGACGGCGACGGCGAGGACCAGTGAGCCGAAGGGCTCGCCGACCCGGTGGGCGACGACCTCGGCGTGGTGGACGGCTGCGAGGACCGCCCCCGCGAGGCACAGGGCGACCAGGGCCACCGCTCCCCCGGGCAGGTCGCGTCCCCAGCTGAGGACGAGCGCGACGAGCGCCACCACGGGGACCAGGAGCGTCCAGTCGGTCAGGGGGGATCTGCGCGTTGCCGTACTCATGCCAGCCAAGTTGCCAGAACCGCCGCCCCGGTGCGCCGAGCGGCGCGCGTCCGGGGGCACCGAGTGGCACTTCTCACGAAATATCGGGCTTCACTGGACACGACGCGGGCCGTGCTCCCGCCCGGAGGGCCTTCCGGGCGCGGAGCCCTTCACTCATGATCAGTACATGACGAACCGTACGAGAAGAGCGGAACTGTTCCGGGGGCCGGGGAGCGAGAGCCGGTTCGAGGGTCCGGCGACCGGCGGCGAACGGCCCATGCTGCTCTCCATGCTGGCGGCCCAGCGCGCGACGCTGGAACTCAAGTGCGCCGGTCTGGGCGCCGAGTTGGCCCGGCGGGCGGTGGAGCCGTCCACGCTCTCGCTCCTCGGCCTGGTCCGCCACATGGCGGATGTGGAGCGGGGCTGGTTCCGCCGGGTCCTGGCCGGGCAGGACGCGGCGCCGCGCTTCTCCTCGGCGGCCGACCCGGACGGGGACTTCGACGGGGCGGTGTCCGCACCCGGGGACGTGGAGGAGGCGTGGGAAGCCTGGCGCCACGAGGTGGAGTTCGCCGACCGGTTCGCCGCCGAGGCCCCGGACCTGGACGTCGAAGGGCATGACGCATGGCGGGGGACGGTGTCGCTGCGGTGGGTGCTGATCCACATGATCGAGGAGTACGCGCGCCACAACGGCCACGCCGATCTGCTGCGGGAGCGGATCGACGGGGCCGTCGGCGTGTGACACGACCCGGTCAGACGGCGCGCTCGCGGCCCTCCCAGTAGGGGTCGCGCAGCCGGCGCTTGTAGAGCTTGCCGTTCGGGTCGCGGGGCATCGTCTCGATGAAGTCGACCGACTTCGGCCGCTTGTAGCCGGCCAGCTGCCGTTCGCAGTGGTGCAGGATCTCGGCGGCCAGCGCGTCGCCCGCCTCGAAGCCCTCGGCGGGTTCGATGACGGCCTTGACCTCCTCGCCCCAGGAGTCGTGGGGGATGCCGAAGGCGGCGGCGTCGGCGACGGCCGGGTGGGTGAGCAGGGCGGACTCGATCTCGGCCGGGTAGATGTTCACACCGCCCGAGATGATCATGTCGATCTTCCGGTCGCGGAGGAAGAGGTAGCCCTCCTCGTCGAGGAGGCCGAGGTCGCCGACGGTGAAGAAGTCGCCGATCCGGTTCTTGCGGGTCTTGCCCTCGTCCTTGTGGTAGCTGAAGCCGCCGGTGTTCATCTTCAGGTAGACGGTGCCGAGTTCTCCGGCGGGCAGCCGGTTGCCGTCGTCGTCGAAGATCGCGAGTTCGCTGATCGGCCAGGCCCTGCCGACGGTTCCCGGCTTCTTCAGCCAGTCCTCGGCGGTGGCGAAGGCCCCGCCGCCCTCGCTGGCCGCGTAGTACTCCTCCACGCACCGGCCCCACCACTCGATCATGGCCCGCTTGACGTGGTCGGGGCAGGGGGCGGCGCCGTGGATGGCGTGCCGCATCGAGGAGACGTCGTAGGCGTCCTTCGTCTCCTGCGGCAGGGCGAGCAGGCGGTGGAACTGGGTGGGGACCATGTGGGTGTGCGTACAGGCGTGACGGTCGATCAGGCGCAGCATCTCCTCGGGGCTCCACTTGTCCATCAGGACCAGCGGGTGCCCGATGTGCAGGGACGCGCCGGCGAACTGCAGCACCGCCGTGTGGTAGAGCGGCGAGCAGACCAGGTGGACGTTGCCGTCGAAGGGGCGGATGCCGAAGATGCCGAGGAACCCGCCCAGGTACGTCTCCTCCGGGAGCTTGCCGGGCAGCGGCCGGCGGATGCCGCGGGGGCGGCCGGTGGTGCCGGAGGTGTAGTTCATGACCCAGCCGAGGGTGCGGCCGGCGGGGGGCTCGCCGCTCCGCCCGTCGAGGAGTTCGGCGTACAGCCGGAAGCCGGGGACCGCTCCGACGGCGTAGCGGCGCTCGGGGGCGAGTCCGGCCTCTTCGGCGGCGGCGGTGGCGGCGTCGGCGAAGCGCTCGTGGGCGATGAGGACCTTGGCCCCGGAATCGGAGACGATCCAGGCGATCTCGGGGCCGACCAGGTGGTGGTTGACGGGCACCAGGTAGAAGCCCGCCTGGGAGGCGGCGAGGTAGGCGGTGAGGAACTCGACGCCGTTGGGCAGGACGACGGCGAAGGCGTCCCCCTCCTCCAGGCCGGCGG
This sequence comes from Streptomyces sp. NPDC048352, assembly GCF_040651895.1. Classification (NCBI taxonomy): domain Bacteria; kingdom Bacillati; phylum Actinomycetota; class Actinomycetes; order Kitasatosporales; family Streptomycetaceae; genus Streptomyces; species Streptomyces sp. NPDC048352. The sequence goes on along the minus strand of NZ_JBEZKZ010000087.1, from coordinate 1,666 downwards.
CGCGCAGGCCGTGCACGAGGCGGTTGGTGTCGGCGTGCAGCCGGCCGGCGGACCACTCCTCGCCTTCGGGGGTGACCAGGACGGTGCGGGCGGGGTCTGCGGCGGCCTGCGCCCAGAAACCGTTGGGCAGCTGCGTGTCGGTCATGCTGCTTCTCACTCCTCAGGACCGGCCGGCGATACGGGTGATGCGGTCGATGGCGCGCTCGAAGCCGGCGGTGAGCTCGTCGAAGACGGCCTGGACGCTGCGTTCGCTGTTCATCCGGCCGACGATCTGGCCGACGGGGGTGCCGAGCAGCGGCTGGACCTCGTACTTCTGGATGCGGGAGACGGCCTCGGCGACCAGCAGGCCCTGGAGCGGCATGGGCAGGGCGCCGGGGCCCTCCGGGCCGTCCCAGGCGTCGGTCCACTCGGTGCGCAGCTGGCGGGCGGGCTTGCCGGTGAGGGCGCGGGAGCGGACGGTGTCGCCGGAGCCGGCGGCGAGGAGCTTCTCGGTGAGGGCGCGGGAGTGCAGATCGGCCTCGGTGGTGGTGAGCCAGAGGGAGCCGAGCCAGACGCCCTGGGCGCCGAGGGCGAGTCCGGCGGCGATCTGCTCGCCGCTGCCGATGCCTCCGGCGGCGAGGACCGGGAGCGGGGCGACGGCCTCGGCGATCTCGGGGACCAGGACCATGGTGGCGATGTCGCCGGTGTGGCCGCCGGCCTCGTAGCCCTGGGCCACGACGACGTCGATGCCGGCTTCGGCGTGGCGGCGGGCGTGTTTGGCGCTGCCGGCGAGGGCGGCGACGAGGACGCCGTGGTCGTGGGCGCGGGCGATGACGTCGGCGGGCGGGGAACCGAGGGCGTTCGCCAGGAGTTTGACGGGATAGTCGAAGGCGACGTCGAGCTGGCTGCGGGCGACCTGCTCCATCCAGCCGGTGATGCGCCAGCCGGAGGCCTCGCCCTCGGCCAGTTCGGGCACGTGGTGCTTGGCGAGGACGTCGCGGACGAAGGCGCGGTGTCCGGCGGGGATCATCGCCTCGATGTCGGCCTCGCCGATGCCGTCGACGGCCTTCTTCGCGGGCATGACGACGTCGAGGCCGTAGGGCTTGCCGCCGGTGTGCTCCTGCATCCAGTCGAGGTCGCGCCTGAGGTCGTCGGGAGCGGTGTAGCGGACGGCGCCGAGCACGCCGAACCCGCCCGCGCGGGTGATGGCCGCGGCGACCGCCGGGAACGGCGTGAAGCCGAAGATGGCGTGCTCGACTCCCAGTTTCTTGCTGAGCTCCGTCTCCATGGGCGTGAGGATGCCGCAGGGCGGCGGCCGAGGGAAGAGGTTTTCTGATGCTGTGTCAGATTCTTGCGGGCGGGCGGGTGCGGAGGGTCCGCGGCGGGCGGGCAGATACCCAGTAGCGTGCGGAGCGCCTGCGGCGCGCTGGGCGGATCGGGTGGGCCCCGGGGCCGGGAGCCGGGAGGGCGCTGCCCGGCGCGGACGGCGTGCGGCGGCGGTGTACGGCGCGGGCGGCGGGCAGTGCGGAGCGGACAGGAGGGCCGATCATGGGGACAGTCACGGGGGCCGGCGCAACGGAGACCCCGCACGCACGGACACCCCGAAGCGCGCAGCCGGAGGCCGAGCGCGGGCCGGAAGCCGGACGCCGCGGAGGGCCGGAGACCGGACGCGGGCCGGTGGCCGGAC
>NZ_JBEZKZ010000086.1:0-29393 GCF_040651895.1 Streptomyces sp. NPDC048352 | reverse complement strand
GCCCCCGCGGCGGAACCGCCCCCGCCCGCCCCGGCCGCGGACCCCGCCGCCGGCCGGCCGCCCGGCGCCGGGTCGGGCCGGCGCAGGCGCCCCGTACACACCCCCGTCGGCCAGGGCGCCGCCGCCCGCGACAGCTGGCGGCGCATCATCCCCCAGGCGCTGGTCGTCGCCTTCCTCGCCGGCGGCACCACCGCCTTCGTCGCCGCCGACAAGGCGGTGCGGCTCACCGTCGACGGCGTCCCGCGCACCCTGCACACCTTCGCCGGGAACGTCGACGAACTCCTCGCGGCGGAAGGCCTCGGCGTCGGCCCCCACGACCTCGTCGCCCCCGCCCCCGGCTCCCCCCTCGACGACGGCCAGCAGGTCGTCGTCCGCTACGGCCGCCCCCTGCGGCTCACCCTCGACGGCACCACCCGCCAGGTGTGGACCACCGCCCGCACCGTCGACGGCGCCCTGCGCCAGCTCGGCGTCCGCGTCGAGGGCGCCTACCTCTCCACCCCCCGCACCGCCCCCGTCCCCCGCTCCGGCCTCACCCTCGGCGTGCGCACCGAACGCGGCGTCACCTTCATGGCCGACGGCCGCGAACGCACCATCCGCACCAACGCCGCCACCGTCCAGGAGGCCCTCGACCAGGCCGGCATCACCCTCCACGGCCAGGACACCACCTCCGTCCCCCCGGACTCCTTCCCCCGCGACGGCCAGACCGTCACCGTGCTGCGCATCACCGGCACCCGCGAGGTCCGCGAGGAACGCATCCCGTACGAGACCGAACGCGTCGAGGACGCGGCGCTCTTCGCCGGCACCGAGGTCGTCGAGCGCGTCGGGCGGCCCGGAGCGCGCCGGGTCACGTACGCCCTGCGCACCGTCAACGGTGTCCGCCAGCAGCCCCGCAAGATCGCCGAGGAGGTCGTCCGCGAACCCGTCAGCCAGCGGGTCCTGGTCGGCACGAAGCCGCTGCCCACCTCCGTCTCCGGCGCCGACGGCCTCAACTGGGCCGCGCTCGCCCAGTGCGAGTCCGGCGGCCGCCCCTCCGCCACCGACCCCTCGGGCACCTACGGCGGCCTCTACCAGTTCGACGTCCGCACCTGGCAGGCGCTCGGCGGCAGCGGCCGCCCCCAGGACGCCCCGGCCTCCGAGCAGACGTACCGGGCGAAGAAGCTCTACGTGCAGCGGGGGGCGAGTCCGTGGCCGCACTGCGGCCGTAGGCTTTGACGGTGAGCACCGCAGAGCAGCAGCCCCACCAGACCCCCGAGGTCCCTTCCGACGCCCTCCTCGGGCCGGCCGACATCCGAGAGCTGGCCGCCGTCCTCGGCGTACGCCCGACGAAGCAGAAGGGCCAGAACTTCGTCATCGACGCCAACACGGTGCGCCGGATCGTGCGGACCGCCGGGGTGCGCGCCGACGACGTGGTCGTGGAGGTCGGCCCGGGCCTCGGCTCGCTGACGCTCGCCCTGCTGGAGGCCGCCGACCGGGTGACCGCCGTCGAGATCGACGACATCCTGGCCGCCGCGCTGCCCGCCACCATCGAGGCGCGGATGCCGCACCGGAAGGACCGCTTCGCGCTGGTCCACTCCGACGCGATGCTCGTCACCGAACTCCCCGGTCCGGCGCCGACCGCGCTCGTCGCGAACCTCCCCTACAACGTGGCCGTGCCGGTCCTGCTCACCATGCTCGACCGCTTCCCCAGCATCGAGCGGACCCTCGTGATGGTCCAGTCCGAGGTCGCCGACCGGCTCGCCGCCCGACCGGGCAACAAGGTCTACGGGGTCCCCTCCGTCAAGGCCGCCTGGTACGCGGACGTCAAGCGCGCCGGGGCCATCGGCCGCAACGTCTTCTGGCCCGCGCCGAACGTCGACTCGGGCCTCGTCTCGCTCGTACGGCGCGCGCAGCCGGTCGACACCACCGCCTCCAAGGCCGAGGTCTTCGCCGTCGTCGACGCTGCCTTCGCGCAGCGGCGCAAGGGCCTGCGCGCCGCGCTGGCCGGCTGGGCCGGCTCGGCCGCCGCCGCCGAGCAGGCGCTGACGGCCGCCGGCATCTCCCCGCTGGCGCGCGGGGAGTCCCTGACGGTGGAGCAGTTCGCGGCGATCGCCGAGCACAAGCCGGCCGTCGAGAGGCCCGCGCTGTGAGCGTGACGGTACGCGTCCCCGCGAAGGTCAACGTCCAGCTGGCGGTGGGCGCCGCCCGCCCCGACGGCTTCCACGGCCTGGCCAGCGTCTTCCTGGCCGTCTCCCTCTTCGACGAGGTCACGGCCGCCCCGGCGGCGGAGCTGACGGTGACCTGCGAGGGCCCCGACTGCGACCAGGTGCCGCTGGACCGCGGCAACCTCGCGGCGCGCGCCGCCGAGCTCCTTGCGGCCCGGGCCGGCATCGAGCCCGCCGTCCACCTGCACATCGCCAAGAACATCCCGGTCGCCGGCGGCATGGCCGGCGGCAGCGCGGACGGAGCGGGCGCGCTGCTGGCGTGCGACCTGCTGTGGGGGCTCGGCACCCCGCGGGAGGAGCTGCTGGCCCTGTGTGCGGAGCTGGGCAGTGACGTCCCCTTCAGCTTCGTGGGCGGCGCCGCGCTGGGCACCGGACGCGGGGAGCTGCTCACCCCGGTGGCCGCCGGGCGGTTCCACTGGGTGTTCGCGGTCGCCGAGGGCGGCCTGTCCACCCCGGCGGTGTTCCGGGAGTTCGACCGGCTGACCGCCGGTACGGACGTGCCGGAGCCCGAGGCCTCGCCGGCACTGCTGGCGGCCCTCGCCTCGGGCGACGCCGACGCGCTGGCCGCGCTGCTGCCCGGGGCCAACGGCCTCCAGCCGGCCGCGCTGTCGCTGCGCCCGCAGCTGGCGGCCACCCTCGCGGCGGGCGCCGACGCGGGGGCCCTGGCCGGGCTGGTGTCCGGGTCGGGTCCGACGACGGCCTTCCTGGTCCGGGACGCGGAGTCCGCCGCCAAGGTCGCCGCCGCCCTCGAAGCGTCGGGCACCTGCCGCGCCACCCGGATCACCTCCTCTCCCGCCCCGGGGGCCACGGCCGTCACGTCCTGACGGGCGGGCGGCGGGCGGCGGGCCGCGGGCGCGGGTACCCAGGCGCTGGCTGAGTATCTGCGCCCTGTCGGAGGGCGGGGCGCGGCCGCGACTGTAGGGGGCATGACAGTCAGCGCACGCGGCATGGCCGCCGCCACGCCCGCCTCCCGCGACCGGTACGTGGACCTGCTCCGGGTCGCCTCGCTCGGCACGGTCGTCCTCGGCCACTGGCTGATGGCGGCCGTCAGCACCGACGGCGTGGGCAACCTGCTCGCACTCGTGCCCCCGCTCCAGGTGCTCACCTGGGGGCTCCAGGTCATGCCGGTGTTCTTCTTCGTCGGCGGGTTCTCGCACGCCCTGTCGTACCGCTCGCTGGAGCGCCGCGCCGGCGGCCGGCCCGTGTACGCCGTCTTCCTGCGCGCCCGCCTCCGGCGGCTGCTGCGGCCCACCCTGGTCTTCGTCCTGCTCTGGGCGGCCCTCGCGCTGGCCGTGCAGCTCGCCGGAGCGGGCGGCGGCCGGCTGACGGGGGCCGCGCTGCGGATGGTCACGCAGCCGCTGTGGTTCATCGGGATCTACCTGGCGATGGTGGCCTTCACCCCGCCGCTCCTGAGGCTGCACGCCCGCCGCGGCTGGGCCGCCTTCGCCGCCCTGGCCGGCGCCGCGGCCCTGGTCGACGTCCTGCGCTTCGCGCTCGGAGCCCCGTACGCGCAGTTCCTGAACTTCGCCTTCGTGTGGCTGGCCGTGCACCAGCTCGGCTTCCTGCGCGCCGACGGCCGCATCACCCGGCCCGCCCTCCTGGGGGCCGCCGGGCTCGCCGGGGCGGTGCTGCTGGTGGCCGTCGGGCCGTACCCGCTGTCCATGGTCGGGATGCCCGGGGAGAAGGTGTCCAACATGGCCCCGCCCACCCTCGCCCTGCTCTGCCACGGCATGTGGCTGGTCGGCGCCGTGCAGCTGCTCGCCCGGCCCGCGACGGCCTGGCTCGCCCGCCCGCGCGTCTGGCGCGGGGTCGTCGCCGCCAACGGCATCGCCATGACCGCCTTCCTCTGGCACCTCACCGCCATGCTCGGCGTGTACGCCGCCCAGCTCGCCCTGGGCCTGCCGCTGCCCGAGCCGGCCACCGCCGGCTGGTGGGCGCAGGTGCCGCCGCGGATCCTCCTCGCGGCCGCCCTGACCGCCCTGCTCGTGGCCTGCCTGCGCCGCTTCGAGGCACCGGGCACCGCCGACGCGGCCCCCGGCAGCGGCCCCGCCGCCGCCCTCGGCACCACCCTGTGCCTGCTGGGCGTCCTCGGCCTGTCGACGACCGGCCTCGGCGGCCTGCTGGAGGGCCACAGCGCCACCCTGATCGCCCTTCCGGTGACCGCACCCGCCGCCATCGGCATGGCAGTGGGGGGCGCCTGGCTGGTGGAACGTTCCGCGTCGGCGCGGAGGGTTAGGCTGAGGGGCTGATCCACACCCTTTCCCTGGAGCGCGTCTGATGGCCGTCAATCTGGTCAATGTCGAGGCAGTCAGCAAGGTGTACGGCACCCGTGCCCTGCTCGACGGCATCTCCCTCGGCGTGTCCGAGGGAGACCGGATCGGTGTCGTGGGCCGCAACGGCGACGGCAAGACCACCCTCATCCGGATGCTCGCCAAGCTGGAGGAGCCCGACACCGGGCGGGTCACCCAGAACGGCGGCCTGCGCATGGGCGTGCTCACCCAGCACGACTCCCTCGACCCGGCCGCCACCATCCGGCACGAGATCATCGGCGACATGGCCGACCACGAATGGGCCGGCAACGCCAAGATCCGCGACGTCCTCACCGGCCTCTTCGGCGGCCTCGACCTGCCCGGCTTCGGCCAGGGCCTCGACACCGTCATCGGCCCGCTCTCCGGCGGCGAGCGCCGCCGCATCGCGCTCGCCAAGCTGCTCGTCGAGGACCAGGACCTCCTCGTCCTCGACGAGCCCACCAACCACCTCGACGTCGAGGGCATCTCCTGGCTGGCCGAGCACCTGCAGACCCGCCGCTCCGCCCTCGTGTGCGTCACCCACGACCGCTGGTTCCTCGACCAGGTCTGCACCCGCATGTGGGACGTCCAGCGCGGCTCCGTCTACGAGTACGAGGGCGGCTACAGCGACTACGTCTTCGCCCGCGCCGAACGCGAACGGATCGCCGCCACCGAGGAGACCAAGCGGCAGAACCTCATGCGCAAGGAGCTGGCCTGGCTGCGCCGCGGCGCGCCCGCGCGCACCTCCAAGCCCCGCTACCGCATCGAGGCCGCCAACGAGCTGATCGCCGACGTGCCGCCGCCGCGCGACAAGTCCGAGCTGATGCGCTTCGCCAACGCCCGCCTCGGCAAGACGGTCTTCGACCTGGACGACGTCACCGTCCAGGCCGGGCCCAAGACCCTGCTCAAGCACCTCACCTGGCACCTGGGCCCCGGCGACCGCGTCGGCCTCGTCGGCGTCAACGGCGCCGGCAAGACCTCCCTGCTGCGGGCCCTCGCCGAGGCCGCCCGCACCCAGGGCGAGACCCAGCCCGCCGCCGGCGAGATCACCGTCGGCAAGACCGTACGGCTGGCCTACCTCTCCCAGGAGGTCGGCGAGCTCGACCCGTCGCTGCGCGTCCTGGAGGCCGTCCAGCGCGTCCGCGACCGCGTCGACCTCGGCAAGGGCCGCGAGATGACGGCGGGCCAGCTGTGCGAGCAGTTCGGGTTCACCAAGGAGAAGCAGTGGACGCCGGTCGGCGACCTCTCCGGCGGCGAGCGGCGCCGGCTGCAGATCCTGCGCCTGCTGATGGACGAGCCCAACGTCCTCTTCCTCGACGAGCCCACCAACGACCTCGACATCGAGACCCTCACCCAGCTGGAGGACCTCCTCGACGGCTGGCCCGGCTCGATGATCGTGATCTCCCACGACCGGTTCTTCGTCGAGCGCACCACCGACACGGTGATGGCGCTGCTCGGCGACGCGAGCCTGCGGATGCTGCCGCGCGGCCTGGACGAGTACCTGGAGCGCCGCAGGCGCATGATCGAGGCCGCCGCCCCCGCGCCGGCCCCGGCCGCCGCCGCCAAGACGACGGCGTCCGGCGACTCGCGCGCCGCGAAGAAGGAACTCCAGAAGATCGAGCGCCAGCTCAACAAGATGTCGGACCGCGAGTCGAACCTGCACGCGCAGATCGCCGAGCACTCCACCGACTACGACAAGGTCGCCAAGCTCGACGCGGAGCTGCGGGAACTGATCTCCGAGCGCGACGACTTGGAGATGCGCTGGCTGGAACTGGCCGAAGAGGCCTGAGTCCAGGGGGCCGCCAGGGCCCAGGAAAACGCCGGCCGGACGGATAACGGCCGTGTCACGGGCCGGTCCTCCCTTGGGAACAGGGGTGCGACCGGCCCGCTGCGTGTCGGCCACGGGTGATAGAAAGGGTCGGTTCTTTTCGATCTCCGGATCGCCCCACCGCCCGAACCCGAAGGTATGCGCTGATGACCGAGCCGCCCCAGCCGCCGAACCAGCCGCCGACCCCTTCCGGTTACGGGCACCTGCCCGGACCGCCCCAGCCGGGCTACGGCTACCCGCCGCAGGGCGCCAACCCGTACGCGCAGCAGCCGCCCACCGTCCCGCAGCCGGTGGCGCAGGGCGGGTACGGCTTCCCGCCGCCCGGGCCCGGCATGCCCCCCGGCCCGCCGGCGCCCGGCGCCCCGGGCCGCCGCAAGGGGGCGGTCATCGTCGCGGCGGCGGTCGCGGGTGTCCTCGTACTCGGCACCGGCGCCTACTTCGCCTTCCTGGGGGACGACGGCAAGGACCCCAAGACGCCCGTCGCGCAGGGCACCACGCCCGCCGACCCCAAGCCCTCCGGCTCGCCGTCCGTGGACAAGGGCGACGGCAGCGGCAACGGCATGGCCGAGCAGACCGACCTCAACGCCGGCCGCAAGTCCGGCGAGGACAAGGTGCTGTGGCTCAAGACGGCCAAACTCACCGGCCCCGGCGCGGGCATCCCCACCCCGGCGATGTGGGTGGTCGGCGACACCGTCGTCAAGACCGTCGACAAGTCCGTCATCGGGTACGCCGTCACCGACGGCAAGGAGAAGTGGAAAGTCGACTTCCGCACCGAGATCTGCGGGTACGCCGACCAGACCACCGCCGACGGCAAGACCGTCCTGACCGTCAAGGACGGCGAGGGCTCCAACGCCACCTGCAACCAGATGAAGCTGGTCGACCTGAAGGCCGGCAAGGAGGGCTGGACGAAGGAGCTCGTCAAGGAGAACCTCTTCGACGGCGCCGCGTCCGTCGGCATGGCCCTCACCGGCGACACCTTCGTCGTCAACCGGATGGGCGGCACCAGCGCCTACCGCCTCAGCACCGGCGACAAGCTCTTCTCCGGCCAGAGCGCCGAGGGCTGCCAGCCGAGCCAGTACGCCGCCGGCAACGGCAAGCTGCTCGCCGTCGCCCTGTGCATGGACGACGACAAGACCACCGAGATCCAGGACGCCGACCCGGTCACCGGCAAGAAGACCTGGACCTACCGGCTGCCCAAGGGCTGGCGCGTCGGCAGCGTCCTGTCCGTCTCCCCGACCGTCATCGACATCAACAACCGCGAAGAGAGCAAGCGGGCCATCGTCTCCCTGACGCCCGACGGCAAGAAGCGCGCCAGCATGGCCGCCGAAGGCTCCTTCGAGACCAACTGCAACGCCGGCAGCATCGAGAACCTCCAGGGCTGCGGCAACTCGGTGGTCGACGGCGACACCCTCTTCCTGCGCACGGCCGCGGACAAGGGGTTCGACAACGAGGTCGTCGCCTTCGACCTCGGGTCCGGCAAGGCCAAGTGGCGCCGCAAGGCCGGCGACAAGCGCAACTGGTACCCGGTCAAGGCGGGCAACGGCCAGCTCATCGCCTACCGCTCCAACGCCCTGCGCGAACCCGGCGAGGTGGTCTCCATGGCGGCCGGGAGCGGCGAGCCCAAGGTGCTGCTGCGCATGCCCTCGGGCCCCGCCGCCAACATCGAGAGCTCGATGGTCACCTTCCAGGTGCGGGCCTTCGAGGACGGCCGGTACTTCACCTCCGCGACCCGGCTGATCGGCGAGGGCAAGGACGAGCGACTCCTGATGGTCTTCGGCAAGTGAACGAGCCCACCGAGCGCCCCACCGAGAGGCAGTAGCACGCGATGAGTACCCCGCCGCCCCCCAGCCAGCCGCCGTCCGGCGGTTTCGGCGGCCCGCCGCCGCCCGGCCCGCCGCCCGGCCCCCCGCAGCCGCCGGCCCAGCCGCCGACCGTTCCCCAGCCGCCCGTGGGTCAGCCGGGCTACGGCTACCCGCAGCCGCAGGCCCAGCCCGGCTACGGCTACCCGCAGCAGCCGAGCACCGTCCAGGCCCCGGCCCAGCCGTACGCGGCGCCCGCGGGCGGCGGCGGCAACGACGTGCGCAACCAGCTGCTGATCGTCGCGGCGGCCGTGCTGGCCATGGCCCTCATCATCGGCGGCGGCTTCTGGTACGTCTCCGGCGACGACGGCGGCGCCCAGCCCGCCGCGAACGGCGCGAGCGGCTCGCCCGAGGGCGACAAGAACCAGGCCGGCACCCCCGGCAGCGAGAAGGTCCCGACCAACCCCAAGTCGAAGTCGCTGGTCAACGTCCCCAGCCCGGCGCCGGCCGACGTGGTCTCCGTCGACGGCTCCTGGCTGACCGACACCACCTACGTCAAGTCCGACGTGGCGAAGGTCGTCGGCTACAACCTGGTCGACGGCGGCAAGAAGTGGGAGCTCGCGCTCCCGGCCAACGTCTGCGGCGCCACCAAGCACGTCAGCGACAACAAGAGCGCCATCCTCTTCGAAGAGGGCATGGCGACCAACGACAAGAAGTACCCCCAGTGCACCCAGGTCGGCGTCATCGACCTGAACACCGGCAAGCTCCTGTGGTCCGGCACCGCCAAGTCCGCCACCGGCGGCGACAAGCCGGTCGCCTTCAGCGAGGTCACCATCAGCGGCCAGACCGTCGCCGCGGGCGGCCTGTCCGGCGGCGCCGCCTGGAACCTCGCCGACGGCAAGTCCCTGTGGACGCCCAAGACCGACGGCGAAGGCTGCTACGACATGGGCTACGCCGGCGGCGAGGCCCTCGCCGTCCTGCGCAAGTGCGGCCGCAGCTCCAGCCCCACGCTGTACGCGCAGGCCCTCGACCCGGCCACGGGCGCGCCGAAGTACTCGTACAAGCTGTCCGCCGGCATCGAGTGGGCCGGCATCATCTCCACCAAGCCGCTCGTCATCGCCGCCAACGTAGGCAACACCGCCAAGAACGCCACCAACGTCAGCGACCTCTTCGTCCTCGACGACGCCGGCCAGCTCAAGGCCCGCATCGGCCTCGCCGGCGGCAGCTACGCCCCCAAGTGCCCCGCCACCGAGGTCGAGCAGTGCTCGAACATGGTCATCGGCAACGGCAAGGTCTACCTGCCGTCCTACGAGCACCAGGGAACGGCCTCCGTCGGCCGCACCAACGAGATCGTCTCCTTCGACCTGGAGACCGGCAAGGCCACCAGCGACCGCGCCGACGCGGGCGAGCGGTACACCATGTACCCGCTGCGCATGGACGGGTCGAACATCATCGCCTACAAGGTGCCCCCGTACGACGGAGGCGGCCAGGTCGTCAGCATCGACGGCAAGACGATGAAGGAGACCCTGCTCATGCAGAACCCGGCGGAGAAGACGAGCCAGCGCGCCGAGACGAGCTTCTCGCTGGACCACTCGGAGTTCCGCTACCACAACGGTCGCCTGTTCATCTCCCGCACCACGGTGCGCAAGCCGTACTCGGACAAGGCCGACCCCGAGTACCTCTTCGTCTCCTTCGCGGCGAGCTGACCCCCGGCCCGCCCCGATCGCGGAAGCCCCCGGACGGTACCCACCGATCGGGGGCTTTCGCGCGGTAACCGCCGCGCCCCGTCGAACAAGCGTGTAGCTTGCCGGGTCAGAAGGATCTGGGGTGGGAGCCTTGATGGGCGTACGGGTCATGGTGGTCGACGAGCACCGGCTGCTGGCCGAGGCGCTCGCCTCGGCCCTGAAACTCCGCGGGCACCGCGTGCTCGCGGCGGCCGCGCCGGCGGCCGGTGCCGCCGAACTGGTCATCGGCCGCGCCCCGGAGGTGTGCCTGTTCGGCACGGCCGTCCCGGCGGAGCCCGGGGTCTTCGAGCCGGTGGTGCGGATCAAGCGGGAGCGCCCGCAGATCGCCGTGGTGGTGCTGGGCCCGGTGCCGAGCCCGCGCGGGATAGCGGCCGCCTTCGCCGCGGGAGCCTCGGGGTACGTGCGCCAGGACGAGCGCATCGAGGGCGTCGAGCGGGCCCTGGCCAAGGCCCGGGCGGGGGAGGCCGCCATCGCCCCGCAGCTGCTCCAGGCGGCCTTCGCGGAGCTGCTCAACCCGGCCGCGCAGCCCGACGACGAGGCCGGCCGGCTGCTGCGGCTGCTGACCCCGCGCGAGGTCGAGGTGCTGGTACGGGTGGCGGAGGGCGAGGACACCCGGCTCATCGCCGCCGGGATGGCGATCGCGCCGAGCACGGCCCGTACACACGTGCAGCGGGTCCTGATGAAGCTCGGCGTGGGCTCGCGCCTGGAGGCCGCCGCGCTGGCCGCCCGTACCGGGCTGCTGGACCGGGCCGCGCCGCCGGCCCGGCCGTGGCCGCAGGACTCCGTCCCGCCGCCCGGCGACTAGGTCCCGCACGGCGGCGGTCTCCCCGGGCGGTTTCCCACGGCGATTTTCCCGGCGATTTCCCCGGAGGCGCGGAATCCGGTAAGCCAGTCACCAGAGCGCGCGCATCCGCGCGCTTCCGCGAGAGGTAGGAGTGGCAGTGAGCAAGTACCTGGTCACCGGCGGTGCCGGCTACGTGGGCAGTGTCGTCGCCGCCCATTTGCTGGAGGCCGGACACGAGGTCACCATCCTCGACAACCTCTCCACGGGCTTCGCGGAGGGCGTCCCCGCGGGCGCGACCCTGATCGACGGGCGGATCCAGGACGCCGCCCGCTACCTGGACGCCTCCTTCGACGCGGTGCTGCACTTCGCGGCCTCCTCGCAGGTCGGCGAGTCCGTGGTCAACCCCGGCAAGTACTGGGACAACAACGTCGGCGGCACCCTCGCCCTGCTGACCGCGATGCGCGAGGCCGGCGTGCGCCGGCTCGTCTTCTCCTCCACCGCCGCCACCTACGGGGAGCCGTCGGGCGGGGTGCTGACGGAGACCTCGGTGACCGCGCCGACCAACCCGTACGGCGCCTCGAAGCTGGCCGTCGACCACATGATCGCCGGGGAGTGCGCGGCGCACGGCCTGGCCGCGGTCTCGCTGCGCTACTTCAACGTCGCCGGCGCCTACCGCGAGTTCGGCGAGCGCCACGACCCCGAGACCCACCTGATCCCGCTGGTGCTCCAGGTCGCCCTGGGGGAGCGCGAGTCCATCTCGGTGTTCGGGGACGACTACCCGACGCCCGACGGCACCTGCGTACGCGACTACATCCACGTCGCCGACCTGGCCGAGGCCCACCTGTCGGCGCTGCGCGTCGCGGCCGAGGGCGAGCACCTGGTGTGCAACCTCGGCAACGGCAGCGGCTTCTCGGTCCGCGAGGTCATCGAGACGGTCCGCAAGGTCACCGGCCGGGAGATCCCCGAGATCGTCGCCCCGCGCCGCGCGGGGGACCCGGCGGTCCTCGTCGCCTCCGCGCGCACGGCGCACGAGCGCCTCGGCTGGACCCCGACCCGCTCGGACCTCACCAACATCGTGCAGGACGCCTGGAACTTCGCCCGCAAGCAGCGTTCCTGACCCTCCCGCCGCCCTCCCGCGCGCCCCCCGCACCCGACGGTGCGGGGGGCGCGCGCGTAGGGGCCGGGCGCGGTCGGCAGGCGCTGTGCGCGGGCGCCCGGCGTGCGTACGCCGGGTGAAACAACCCCCGTGCAACTGCCCGCGGCACACGCCGTCCGCGAGCCGTCCCGCCGGATCTTCCGGACAGCTGAAAACAAGCCACCCCGCGGGCGGCCGCCGACGGTCCTCCTGGAAAACCGCTCGGAAAACTTCTGCTATTCGGCCAACCGCGAGACGCCGCCCGCTCTACGCTGATGCGTGGCACCGGTGGGGGCCGGTGTTGATTCAGGGGTCGAGACACGCCGGGTACGGCGTCCGGTCCGGGGTAGTGCACAGAAGTCGCGGCGGCGGCCGCGGGGCCTGTGGCCGTCCGGCCGGGCGCCGTACCCGTAGTCGTCCGTTCCCCGACCCTTGGGGGTTTTGTGGTTCGTATCCGGGTCCTGGTGGTCGACGGCCACCGCATCTTCGCCGAGTCCCTCGCAGCCGCGCTCGCGGCCGAGCCGGACGTGGACGTGTCCGCGGCCGGCAGCGGTCCCGCCGCCTCGCGCTGCCTGGAGCGGGCGGTGGCGGAAGGCCGCCGCTACGACGTGCTGCTCGTCGACGCCGACCTCGGCGCCGGCGCGGCCGCGCCGGGAGCCCTGTCGGGGACCGTGCCCGGCCAGCGGGAGGCGGGTTCCGGTCCGGCGCCGCCGCCCGCGGACGGGATCGCCCTCGTCGCCGGGGTGCGGGTGGCCCACCCCGGGGTGCGCACGGTGGTGCTCGCCGAGCGGGACGACCCGCGGCGGGCCGCGCTGGCCCTGCAGGCCGGGGCGTCGGGGTGGGTGGCGAAGGACTGCTCGCTCTCGCGCCTGCTGGCCGTCATCCGCGGGGTGCTGCGCGAGGAGACCCACCTGCCGCCCGCCCTGCTCACCGGGGTGCTGCGGGAGCTGACGGCGGCCCGCAAGCACCGCAGCGACAGCGAGCGGCTCGTGGAGTCCCTCACCCCGCGCGAGCACGAGGTGCTGCGCTGCATGGTGGCGGGGCTGGGCCGCAAGGACGTGGCCGCGCGGCTGTTCCTGTCCCCGCACACGGTGCGCACGCACATGCAGAACGTGCTGGGCAAGCTCGGGGTGCACTCGACCCTGGCCGCCGTGGCGCTGGCCCGGCGGGCCGGCGTACGTCCCGCGGAGCTAGCCGGGGATGTTGTCGAACGGAGCGGTCAACTGGCGTAGCAGCCCGGCGAGCTCGCCCCGCTGGGCCGTGGAGAGCTGGGCCAGGATCGCGCGTTCCTGGGCCAGCAGTCCGGCGAGGGACTGGTCCGCGCGGTCGCGCCCCTCGGGCGTCAGCCGGACCAGGACCCCGCGCCGGTCGCTGGGGTCGGGCAGCCGCTCGACGAGGCCCTTCTTGGCGAGTCGGTCGATGCGGTTGGTCATGGTGCCGGAGGTGACGAGGGTCTGTGTCAGCAACTGTCCGGGGGAGAGCTGGTAGGGCGCGCCCGCGCGCCGCAGCGAGGTCAGCACGTCGAACTCCCACGGCTCCAGGCCGTGCTCGGAGAAGGCGAGCCTGCGGGCCCGGTCGAGGTGGCGTGCGAGCCGGCTGACGCGGCTGAGCACTTCGAGCGGTTCCACGTCGAGGTCAGGGCGCTCTCGCCGCCATGCCGCGACCAGTCGGTCGACCTCGTCCTCCATGCCGATCAGTGTACGGGGTCTGTCGATATGGAGTCTCTTCAGATCAAGAATCTTGACATCGAGATATAGTCTGGCCGAGCATGGGGCATGGAGGGGGCCGGAACAGCTTCCGCTTCCGACCGCCCCACCAGTAGGGAGGCTCGAACATGCATTCCGATATCGCGCCGGCCGTGCGCCCGCACGCCCTGGACGGCTCCGCACCCGTCTGGGACCCCCAGCAGTACCTGCGCCACGCCGGGCACCGCACGCGCCCGTTCCTCGACCTGATGACCCGGATACCCGAGCTCCCCACTCGGCCCGCTCGCATCGCCGACCTCGGCTGCGGCCCCGGCAACGTCACCGCGCTCCTCGCCGACCGCTGGCCCGACGCCCGCATCACCGGCTTCGACCTCTCCCCGCAGATGCTCCAGCGCGCCACCGCCGAGCACGCCGGCCCGACGCCCGGCGGGGGCACGCTCGACTTCCGCCACGCCGACCTCGCCGACTGGATGCCCGAGGAGACGTACGACCTGATCGTCTCCAACGCGGCCCTGCAATGGGTGCCCAGCCACCCCGGCTCCTTCGCCGCCTGGATCAACGGCCTGCGCCCCGGCGGCACCTTCGCCTTCCAGATCCCCGGCAACTTCACCGCCCCCAGCCACCGCCTCCTCGCCGAACTGTGCGACACCCCGCGCTGGCGCGACCGCCTCGCCGGGCACGGGGCGCGCTACATCCACCTCCTCGAACCCGCCGAGTACCTGGCCCGGTTCACCGAACTGGGCTGCGCCGTCGACGTCTGGGAGACCACCTACTCCCAGCTCCTGCCCGGGCCCGACCCCGTCCTCGACTGGGTCAAGGGCACCGCCCTGCGGCCCGTGCTCACCGCCCTCGGCGACGACCGCGAGGCCGTCGACCGCTTCCTCTCCGAATACCGCGAAGCCCTGCGCACCGCGTACCCGCCGGGCCCGCGCGGCACCGTCTTCCCGTTCCGCCGGATCTTCGCCGTCGCCCACAAGGAGGCCTGACCATGCTGACCGCAGTCGACCACGTCCAACTCGCGGCCCCGCCCGGATCGGAAGACCGGCTCCGGGCGTACTACCAGGACGTCCTCGGCATGACGGAGATCTCCAAACCCCCGGTCCTCGCCGCGCGCGGGGGCTGCTGGTTCACCGCCGGGGGCGTGCAGCTCCACCTCGGCGTGGAAGAGGACTTCCGGCCGGCCCGCAAGGCCCACCCCGGGCTGCGGGTGACCGGCATCGAGGACTACGCCCGCAGACTCCGCGAACGCGGCGCCGACGTCGTCTGGGACGACAACCTGCCGGGCCACCGCCGCTTCTACTCCCACGACCCGGTCGGCAACCGGCTGGAGTTCCTGGAGAAGCACGGCCCGGCAGCGCCCGGCCCGCAGAGCTGACGGACCCGCGTACCGACTTATCGACGTACCGACACACGGCCACGGCCACGACGGGCCCCGCACGACACGACGGCGCCCCGCCACCGGAAGGACCGGTGACGGGGCGCCGTCGCGTCCGCGCCGTACGGACCTCAGCTCCTGCGGTGCCCCACCAGCCGGGGCTTCGCCTCCAGGTTCTCCAGCCCGTGCCAGGCCAGGTTCACCAGGTGCGCCGCCACCTCGGCCTTCTTGGGCCGGCGCGTCTCCAGCCACCACTGCCCCGTCAGCGCCACCATCCCGACCAGCGCCTGCGCGTACAGCGGCGCCAGCTTCGGATCGAAGCCCCGGGCCTTGAACTCCAGCCCCAGGATGTCCTCCACCTGCGTGGCGATGTCACTGATCAGCGACGCGAAGGTGCCCGTCGACTGCGCCACGGGAGAATCCCGCACCAGGATCCGGAAGCCGTCCGTGTAGTTCTCGATGTAGTCCAGCAGGGCGAACGCGGCCTGCTCCAGCAGCTCCCGCGGGTGCCCCGCCGTCAGCGCGCCCGTGACCCCCTCCAGCAGCTGGCGCATCTCGCGGTCCACGACCACCGCGTACAGGCCCTCCTTGCCGCCGAAGTGCTCGTACACCACCGGCTTGGACACCCCGGCCTTCGCCGCGATCTCCTCCACCGAGGTGCCCTCGAAACCCTTCGCGGCGAACAGGGTGCGGCCGATGTCCAGCAGTTGCTGGCGCCGCTCGGCGCCCGTCATCCGGACCCGGCGACCACGCCTGGGCTTGTCGCTGCTGGTACTGCTGCCGTCGATCGCCACGTCCCCCATCATGCCGCGTTCGGCGTCTTTTCCCTGCGCCGGGCGTCGATCCTCGCCCCGGACGGCCAGCGCACGTCCGAAGCCCACCCCAGCTGCTCGAACCAGCGGATCAGCCGCGCACTCGAGTCCACCTGGCCGCGCAGCACCCCGTGCCGCGCCGACGTCGGGTCCGCGTGGTGCAGGTTGTGCCAGGACTCCCCGCACGACAGCACCGCCAGCCACCACACGTTGCCCGAGCGGTCCCGGGACTTGAACGGCCGCTTGCCCACCGCGTGGCAGATCGAGTTGATCGACCACGTCACATGGTGCAGCAGCGCGACGCGCACCAGCGAACCCCAGAAGAACGCCGTGAACGCACCCCACCACGACATCGTGACCAGACCGCCCACCAGCGGCGGGATCGCCAGCGACAGCACCGTCCAGAAGACGAAGTCACGGCTGATCCGCCGGATCGCCGGGTCCTTGATCAGATCCGGGGCGTACTTCTGCTGATCGGTCTGCTCCTCGTCGAAGAGCCAGCCGATGTGCGCCCACCACAGCCCCTTCACCAGCGCCGGCAGCGTCTCGCCGAACCGCCACGGCGAATGCGGGTCGCCCTCGTGGTCGGAGTACTTGTGGTGCTTGCGGTGGTCCGCCACCCAGCGCACCAGCGGCCCCTCCACCGCCATCGACCCCATGACCGCCAGCACGATGCGCAGCGGCCGCTTCGCCTTGAAGGAGCCGTGCGTGAAGTAGCGGTGGAAGCCGATCGTGATCCCGTGGCACGCCAGGAAGTACATGAACACCATCAGGCCCAGGTCCAGCCAGCTCACCCCCCAGCCCCAGGCCAGCGGGACCGCCGCCAGCAGCGCCAGGAACGGCACGGTGATGAAGAACAGCAGCGCGATCTGCTCCACGGAGCGCTTCTGCTCACCGCCGCGCGTCGCGGAGGGCGCGGAAGGCGCCGAGGAGTCCTCGATCAGTTCGGGACTGAGGGTCATAAGGGGGTCCCCTGGGGGGTGAGGAGTCGGGGGGAGAGAGCCCGCAGGCGCCGGGGACCCGACCTACGGATCCGTAACCTACGGCAACGTAAGTATGGCAAAGACGGCGCGGACGGCAACAGGACCCGCGCCACGAGGGCGAACCCTGCCCACAGTGCGGGCGCTCTGCCGGGGCACAGGGGCAGGACACCTATCCTGTTGTCGTCGGACAGCGCGGTCCGCACGGGCAGCTCGGGCTGCGCAGCACGACCGGCACGGCCGCGCACCCCGGGAGCCCACAGCCCAGTAGCGCTCGAACACTGCAAGGAGCCGCACCTGTGAGCAGTGCTGACCAGGCCGCCCAGGCCCCCGTCACCCAGCCCGCCCGCCCCGCCGCCGCCCCGCGGACGGCGGAGACGGCGAACGCCGAGCTGCGCGCGGACATCCGCCGCCTCGGCGACCTCCTCGGCGAGACCCTCGTCCGCCAGGAGGGCCGGGAACTCCTCGACCTCGTCGAACGGGTCCGCGCCCTCACGCGCACCGACGGGGAGGCCGCCGCGGCGCTCCTCGGCGACACCGACCTGGAGACCGCCGCCAAGCTGGTGCGCGCCTTCTCCACCTACTTCCACCTCGCCAACGTCACCGAGCAGGTGCACCGCGGCAAGGAGCTGCGCGCCCACCGCGCCGCCGAGGGCGGGCTCCTCGCCCGCACCGCCGACATGCTGAAGGACGCCGACCCCGAGCACCTGCGCGAGACGGTCAAGAACCTCAACGTCCGCCCCGTCTTCACCGCGCACCCCACCGAGGCCGCCCGCCGCAGCGTCCTGAACAAGCTGCGCCGCATCGCCGCCCTGCTGGAGGAGCCCGTCACCGGCGCCGGCGACCGCCGCCGCCACGACCTGCGGCTCGCCGAGAACATCGACCTCGTCTGGCAAACCGACGAACTGCGCGTGGTGCGGCCCGAGCCCGCCGACGAGGCCCGCAACGCCATCTACTACCTCGACGAACTCCACGCCGGCGCCGTCGGCGACGTACTCGAGGACCTCGCGGCCGAGCTCCAGCGCGTCGGCGTGGAACTGCCCGCCGGCACCCGCCCCCTCACCTTCGGCACCTGGATCGGCGGCGACCGCGACGGCAACCCCAACGTCACCCCCGACGTCACCCGCGACGTCCTGATCCTCCAGCACGAGCACGGCATCACCGACGCCCTCGAACTCGTCGACTTCCTGCGCGGACTGCTCTCCAACTCCATCCGCTACACCGGCGCCACCGAGGAACTCCTCACCTCCCTCCAGGCCGACCTCGAGCGGCTCCCCGAGATCAGCCCCCGCTACAAGCGGCTGAACGCCGAGGAGCCCTACCGCCTCAAGGCCACCTGCATCCGCCAGAAGCTCCTCAACACCCGCGAGCGCCTCGCCAAGGGCATCCCCCACGAGGAGGGCCGCGACTACCTCGGCACGTCCGAGCTCCTCGCCGACCTCACCCTCATCCAGACCTCCCTGCGCGAACACCGCGGCGCCCTCTTCGCCGACGGCCGCATGGACCGCACCATCCGCACCCTGGCCGCCTTCGGCCTCCAGCTCGCGACCATGGACGTACGCGAACACGCGGACGCCCACCACCACGCCCTCGGCCAGCTCTTCGACCGCCTCGGCGAGGAGTCCTGGCGCTACGCCGACATGCCGCGCGACTACCGGCAGAAGCTCCTCGCCAAGGAACTGCGCTCCCGCCGCCCCCTCGCCCCCACCCCGGCCCCCCTCGACGCCGCCGGCCACAAGACCCTCGGCGTCTTCACGGCCATCAAGGACGCCTTCGAGAAGTTCGGCCCCGAGGTCATCGAGTCCTACATCATCTCGATGTGCCAGGGCGCCGACGACGTCTTCGCCGCCGCCGTCCTCGCCCGCGAAGCCGGCCTCATCGACCTCCACTCCGGCTGGGCCAAGATCGGCATCGTCCCGCTCCTGGAGACCACCGACGAACTGCGCGCGGCCGACGTCATCCTCGACGAGATGCTCGCCGACCCCTCCTACCGGCGCCTGGTCTCCCTGCGCGGCGACGTCCAGGAGGTCATGCTCGGCTACTCCGACTCCTCCAAGTTCGGCGGCATCACCACCAGCCAGTGGGAGATCCACCGCGCCCAGCGCCGGCTGCGCGACGTCGCCCACCGCCACGGCGTGCGCCTGCGCCTCTTCCACGGCCGCGGCGGCACCGTCGGCCGCGGCGGCGGCCCCTCCCACGACGCGATCCTCGCCCAGCCCTGGGGCACCCTCGAAGGCGAGATCAAGGTCACCGAGCAGGGCGAGGTCATCTCCGACAAGTACCTCGTGCCGTCCCTGGCCCGCGAGAACCTCGAACTGACCGTCGCGGCCACCCTCCAGGCCTCCGCCCTGCACACCGCCCCGCGCCAGTCCGACGACGCCCTCACCCGCTGGGACGCGGCCATGGACATCGTCTCCGACGCCGCCCACGCCGCCTACCGCGCACTCGTCGAGGACCCCGACCTGCCCGCGTACTTCTTCGCGGCCACCCCCGTCGACCAGCTCGCCGACCTGCACCTGGGCTCCCGCCCCTCCCGCCGCCCCGACTCCGGCGCCGGCCTCGACGGCCTGCGCGCCATCCCGTGGGTGTTCGGCTGGACCCAGTCCCGCCAGATCGTCCCCGGCTGGTACGGCGTCGGCTCCGGCCTCAAGGCCCTGCGCGAAGCCGGCCAGGACACCGTCCTCACCGAGATGGGCGAGCGCTGGCACTTCTTCCGCAACTTCCTGTCCAACGTCGAGATGACGCTGGCCAAGACCGACCTGCGGATCGCCCGCCACTACGTCGACACCCTCGTCCCCGACGAACTCAAGCACGTCTTCGACCGCATCGAGGCCGAGCACGAACTCACCGTCCGCGAGGTCCTGCGCATCACCGGCGGGGAGAAGCTCCTGGACTCCCAGCCCATCCTCCAGCAGACCTTCGCCGTCCGCGACGCCTACCTGGACCCCATCTCCTACCTCCAGGTCTCCCTGCTGGCCCGCCAGCGCCAGGCCGCCGCCCGCGGCGAGGACCCCGACCCGCTGCTCGCCCGGGCCCTGCTGCTCACCGTCAACGGCGTCGCCGCCGGCCTGCGCAACACCGGCTGACCCGGCCCGTACACGCAGGAAGCCCCCGCCGGCCGGCGGGGGCTTCCTGCGTACAGACAGACGTACGGGATCAGGAGTTGTAGGCGGACTGGGCGCGCTCCAGGCCCTCCTGGACCAGGCACTCCACCGCGTCCGCCGACCGGTCCACGAACCAGTCGAGCTCCTTGCGCTCCGTCGAGGAGAAGTCCTTCAGCACGAAGTCCGCGACCTGCATCCGGCCCGGCGGACGGCCGATGCCGCACCGCACCCGGTGGTAGTCCGCACCCATCGACTTCGTCATCGACTTCAGCCCGTTGTGGCCGTTGTCCCCGCCGCCCAGCTTCAGACGCAGCGTCGCGTAGTCGATGTCCAGCTCGTCGTGGACCGCGACGATCCGCTCCAGCGGCACCTTGTAGAAGTCCCGCAGCGCCGTCACCGGCCCGCCCGACAGGTTCATGAACGACATCGGCTTCGCCAGCACGATCCGCCGGCTCGCCGGCCCCGGAGACCCGATCCGGCCCTCCAGCACCTGCGCGCGGGCCTTGCCGTGGGCCTTGAACCGGCCGCCGATCCGCTCGGCCAGCAGGTCCGCCACCATGAACCCGATGTTGTGGCGGTTGCCGGCGTACTCCGCACCGGGGTTCCCCAGACCGACGATCAGCCAGGGTGCCGCGTCGTCCGACATCAAAAGCTCCTTAAGCCCGTGAACGAGAACGACCGCCGTCCCGCTCCAGTGGAGCCGGACGGCGGTCGGTCAGCAACTGCTGAGGGGGTGGGGCGAGGCTCAGGCCTCGGTGCCCTCGGCGGCCTCGGCGGCCGGCTCCTCGGCCTGCGGGGCGACGACCTGCAGGACGGCGGTCTCACCGTCGACGGCCAGCGTGGTGCCGGCCGGCAGGACCAGGTCCTTGGCGTGGATGGAGGCACCGGCCTCGAGGCCCGCGATGGAGACGGTGACCTCGGTGGGGATGTGGGTGGCCTCGGCCTCGACCGTGATCGTGGTCAGGAGGGTCTCCAGCAGGTTGCCGCCGGGGGCCAGCTCGCCCTCGGTCACCACGGCGACCTCGACCGTGACCTTCTCGCCCTTCTGGACGATCAGGAGGTCAACGTGCTCGATGGTGCGGCGCAGGGGGTGACGCTGCACGGCCTTCGGGATGACCAGCTCGGTGCCGGCGCCCTCGATGTCCAGGGAGAGCAGGGCGTTCGGGGTCTTCAGCGCCATCATCAGCGCGTGGGCCTCGATACCGACGTGCTTCGGGTCGGTGCCGTGACCGTAGATGACACCCGGAGTCAGGCCGTCGCGGCGGGACTGGCGGGCAGAGCCCTTGCCGAAGGTGTCACGGAGCTTGGCGGCAAGCTTGATCTCGGACATGTTCACTCCTCGTGGGGTGACGAAAACGGACAGAGGTCACCCGGCCGGAACGGCCTGCTACGAAGAGCGCGTCGATAACGGAGCGTCCGTACCGCAGAACGGGTACGGCCTCCCTCGCCGAGCAACTCAGTGAGTGTACCCGGCGGGGAGGCCGCGCCCAAAAGGATCTACCGCGTGACCGCGGTGACTACTGCTGCTCCTCGAAGAGGCTGGTCACCGAGCCGTCCTCGAAGACCTCGCGCACCGCACGCGCGACCATCGGCGCGATCGACAGGACCGTGATCTTGTCGAGCTCCAGGTCGGACGGGTCCGGCAGGGTGTTCGTGAAGATGAACTCGCTGACCTTCGAGTTCTTCAGGCGGTCGGCGGCCGGGCCCGACAGGATGCCGTGCGTGGCCGTCACGATCACGTCCTCCGCGCCGTGCGCGAAGAGCGCCTCGGCCGCGGCGCAGATCGTGCCACCGGTGTCGATCATGTCGTCGACCAGGACGCAGACGCGGCCCTTGACCTCACCCACGACCTCGTGGACCGTCACCTGGTTGGCGACGTCCTTGTCACGGCGCTTGTGCACGATCGCCAGCGGCGCGTCCAGCCGGTCGCACCAGCGGTCGGCCACCCGCACGCGGCCGGCGTCCGGGGAGACGATCGTCAGCTTCGTGCGGTCCACCTTCGCGCCCACGTAGTCCGCGAGGACCGGCAGGGCCGACAGGTGGTCCACCGGGCCGTCGAAGAAGCCCTGGATCTGGTCGGTGTGCAGGTCGACCGTCAGGATGCGGTCGGCACCCGCGGTCTTCAGCAGGTCCGCGACCAGGCGCGCCGAGATCGGCTCGCGCCCCTTGTGCTTCTTGTCCTGGCGGGCGTACCCGTAGGACGGGATGATCACGGTGATGGAGCGTGCCGACGCGCGCTTCAGCGCGTCGATCATGATCAGCTGCTCCATGATCCACTTGTTGATCGGAGCCGTGTGGCTCTGGATCAGGAAGCAGTCCGCGCCACGAGCCGACTCCTGGAAGCGGACGTAGATCTCACCGTTCGCGAAGTCGAAAGCCTTGGTCGGCACGAGGCCGACACCGAGCTGGTGCGCGACCTCCTCGGCCAGCTCGGGGTGGGCGCGGCCGGAGAAGAGCATCAGCTTCTTCTCGCCGGTCGTCTTGATCCCGGTCACAGCACTGTCTCCTCAGACGTGTGAAAGCTGCTCGCCCCCGTGTGCGTCCGTCCCGCACACGGTGAGCCAGCCGAATTGCGTGCACCTATCACGGTACGCCGTCCAGGGCGTACCTGTTTCCGGTCAGTTCACCTCAACGGCTGCCGGAGTCCTCCTCCGCCGACGACTGCGCGGCCGTCGCGGCCGCGCTGCCGGGGCGCTTGCGAGCCACCCAACCCTCGATATTCCGCTGCTGGCCACGGGCCACGGCCAGCGCACCGGGCGGCACGTCCTTCGTGATCACCGAGCCGGCCGCCGTGTAGGCGCCGTCCCCGATGGTGACGGGAGCCACAAACATGTTGTCCGAGCCCGTCTTGCAGTGTGAGCCGACCGTGGTGTGGTGCTTGTGCTCGCCGTCGTAGTTCACGAACACGCTCGCCGCGCCGATGTTCGTGTACTCGCCGATCGTCGCGTCACCGACATAGGAGAGGTGCGGGACCTTCGTGCCCTCGCCGATCGTCGCGTTCTTCATCTCCACGTACGTGCCGGCCTTGGCCTTCACACCGAGGTTCGTGCCCGGCCGCAGGTACGCGAACGGACCCACGCTCGCCTGGTCGCCGACGACCGCGCCGTCCGCCACCGTGTTGTCCACCCGGGCGCCCGCGCCCACGCGGGTGTCCTTCAGCCGGGTGTTCGGACCGACCTCCGCACCCTCGCCGATGTGCGTCGCACCGAGCAGCTGCGTGCCGGGGTGGACCACCGCGTCCTGCCCGAAGGTGACGGTGACGTCCACGAAGACACTCCCCGGGTCCACGACCGTCACGCCCGCGAGCATCGCCCGCTCCAGCAGGCGCGCGTTCAGCAGCGCCCGCGCCTCGGCCAGCTGCACCCGGTTGTTGATCCCGAGGATCTGCCGGTGGTCGCTGCCGACCGCCGCACCGACGCGGTGCCCCGCCTCGCGCAGGATGCCGAGCACGTCGGTGAGGTACTCCTCGCCCTGGCTGTTGTCGGTACGGACCTTGCCGAGCGCGTCGGCGAGGAGGGCGCCGTCGAAGGCGAAGACCCCGGAGTTGATCTCCCGGATCGCGCGCTGCGCGTCCGTGGCGTCCTTGTGCTCGACGATGGCGGTCACCGCGCCGGTGCCGGGGTCGCGCACGATGCGGCCGTAGCCGGTGGAGTCGGGGACCTCGGCGGTCAGGACGGTGACGGCGTTCCCGTCGGCCTCGTGCGTGTCCGCGAGGGCGCGCAGGGTCTCGCCGGTCAGCAGCGGGGTGTCGCCGCAGACGACGATCACGGTGCCGGCCGGGCTCTCGCCGAGCTCCTCGAGCGCCATGCGGACGGCGTGGCCGGTGCCGTTCTGCTCGTACTGGACGGCGGTGCGGACGCCGGCGTCGATGCCGGCCAGGTGCGCGGTGACCTGCTCGCGCGCGTGGCCCACGACGACCACGAGGTGGGCCGGGTCGAGTTCGCGGGAGGCGGCGACGACGTGACCGACGAGCGAGCGCCCGCAGATCTCGTGCAGGACCTTGGGTGTGGCCGACTTCATGCGGGTGCCCTCACCCGCTGCGAGTACGACGACGGCTGCCGGGCGGGTTGCGCTCACGGGTGGGCCCTTCGGCTTCGGGGGTGGACCCGTGAAGGATAGCGGGGGGTCACAGCCCGGAAACGAGGCCGGGTCCCGACCGCGAGGTCAGGACCCGAACTGAGCTTGTTTCCTCTATGCGCTCCCGGAGAAGGATTCGAACCCTCATTCAATGGACCAAAACCATTTGTCCTGCCCTTAGACGATCCGGGATGGTTCGTCCCCTATGTCCGATTTGGTTGATCGGATTCGGATGCAGCCCCTACTATGCCGCACCACCAGCCTTCGATGCGACGGTACGGATCGGCGCCTTGGAGAACGCGAACGGTGAGGCAGCCGTAGTAGTTCTCGCCGGTGTTCTTCCGGATGGTCTTGGGGTTGTGGCGTTTGAGGGCCGTCTTGAGGAATCGGTCGGCGTCGACGCCGACCAGGTTCGCCCAGAACCGCACCGCATCCGCGGCGTTGGCTGTTTCGTGGATGGTGACGCAGTAGCGCAGGTGTTCCGGGTTCACGCCGACCAGGCGGAGCCAGGCGAGATACACGCTGATCATCCCCGGGTCGCTGTTCACGAAGATCACCCGTTCGCGCCGGTCGTAGGGCTTGTCCTTGCTGCCCTCGGCCCAGTAGAGGCCGACGCCCGTGAGGAAGAGCTCCCTGTCGGACATCTGGCCGATCTCGGCGGCGGCCTGCTGTTTGACTCTGCGCCTTTCCGTGTCTCGAGTCAGGAGCGTTCGCTCCCAACCCCTCCTTGCGATGGCGGAAGCCTCTTCGCGCGTCCGCCGGCGGTCCGGTTTCGGCAGGTCGCGGACCCAGAGGGAGATGGAGCTCTTCGAGCAGCCCAGTTCGAGCTGGATCTGGTCGTAGGTCATGCCCTGGAGGCGGAGTTCCCTGGCCCGGTCGCGGAGGTCGTCCTTGGCGTTCGGGCGCTTCGTCCACTCCGGTGGGGGCTCGCCCTGGAGGAGGCGGTTGAGGATGTCGTTGTTGTCGACGTGGAGCCGGTCGCGGATCTGCCGGCGGCTGAGGCCCTCGCGGCGGAGGGCGAGGGCCTGCTCGCGCAGGCCCTCGAAGTCGGCGTATTTGCTCATGGGATCAGGTTCGTCCGGAATGTGGGATTCAGGTCTCGGGAGCCGGGCGATTCAGTCGTACGTGCGATTACCTCGGGTTTGCCGGAATTTCGTTCGGCGGCGTGCTGAGGCCGCTGCGTAGGCTGGAGCGCATGACCAGTACGGGGGAAGAGCGCGGGGGGACGGGCCGGGACGGGCCCTGGTGGTGGGGGCGGCGCCGGGCGGCGCTGCTCGATGTGGGGCTCGGGGTGGTGTCCGCCGTCGAGTGCGGCTTCGAGGGGGTGCCGACCGCCCGTGAGGCCGGGTTGCCGGTGTGGGCGGGGGTGCTGTTCGGGGCCCTGGCCGGGTCGGCGCTCGTGCTGCGCAGGCGCTGGCCGGTCGCGGTGGTGCTCGTCGGGATCGCCGTCACGCCGGCCACGATGGGCTTCCTGCTGTCGGTGGTCGGCCTCTACACGCTGGCCGCCTGCGAGGTGCCCCGGCAGGTCACGGCCACGCTGGCCTCGATGTCGCTGGCCGGGACGTTCGTGGTGACGTACGTCCAGACGCGGGGGGACGTGGAGGCCGACGGCACGCTCGTGATCGTGCTGTCGGTGTTCATGGCGGTGGCGCTGACCGTGCCGCCGGTCCTGCTCGGGCTGTACGTGGGGGCGCGGCGGCGGCTGATGGAGAGCCTGCAGGAGCGGGCGGACTCGCTGGAGCGGGAGCTGTCGTTGCTGGCGGACCGGGCCGAGGAGCGGGCGGAGTGGGCGCGTCAGGAGGAGCGGACGCGGATCGCGCGGGAGATGCACGACGTGGTGGCGCACCGGGTGTCGCTGATGGTGGTGCACGCGGCGGCGTTGCAGGCGGTGGCGGCGAAGGATCCGGTGAAGGCGGTGCGCAACGCGGCGCTGGTGGGTGACATGGGCCGGCAGGCGTTGACGGAGCTGCGGGAGATGCTGGGGGTCCTGCGGGCGCCGGCGAAGCAGCCGGTGCGGGTGGCGGCTCGGGCGGCGGGCCCGGAGGAGGGGCCTTCGCTGGACGCGCTGGAGGCGCTGGTGGGGCAGTCCCGGGCGGCGGGGATGTCGGTGGAGGTGCTGGTGCAGGGGGAGGGGGGCGGGTATCCGGCCGCGGTGGAGCAGACGGCGTACCGGGTGGTGCAGGAGGCGCTCACCAACTGCCACAAGCACGCTCCGGGCGCGCGGGTCGTCGTACGGCTGGCGCACCGGGAGGGGGAGGTGGCGATGCAGGTGGAGAACGGGCCGTGTGAGGGGGAGGCGCGGGGTGCCGATCTGCCCAGCGGCGGCAACGGGCTGGTCGGCATGCGGGAGCGGGTGCTGGCGCTGGGCGGGGTGTTCGTGTCGGGGCCGACGGACGGGGGCGGCTTCAAGGTGTCGGCGGTGCTGCCGTTCCGTTAGCCGGTGGTGAGGCGGGCGGGCTGGAGGCCGGTGAGGAGGAGGGTGAGGGCTTCGTCGAGGCCGGCGCCGAGGTACCAGTCGCCGGTGTGGTCGATGAGGTAGGTGCGGCCTTCGCGGTCGATCGCCAGGTGGGAGTCGCCGTCGGTGCCGGCGCCGAGCGGGCAGATCTGGGTGGACAGGGCGCGTCCGAGGTCGGCGAAGGTGCGGGCGAGGTGGAGGCCGGTGAGCGGGTCGACGCGTACCGGGGTGGGCGCTATCTGGCGGCCGGGGCCGGGCGCGGTGAGGGTGAGGCCGCCGAATTCGGCCCAGGCTTCGACGGCGGCGGGGAAGACGGTGTGCCGGTGGCCGGCGGGGGTGGTGTGGTCGCGCAGGGCGTCGGCCCAGTATTCGGCCTGCTTGATGTCCCAGCGGCCGGGTTCCCAGCCGGCGGTGCGCAGGGCGGAGTCCACGGGGCCGGGGAACCGGGTGGCCGAGGAGCGGTCGTAGGAGGCGGAGGAGGCGGTCATGGTGGCTACTCGGGGTGGGTGAGGTCGACGGGGCGTACGCCGAAGTGGTTGAGGAGCGCGTCGCAGGAGCGGCAGGGCGGTGCGTAGCTGCCGTGGAGGGGGTCTCCGTCCTCGCGGATGCGGCGGGCGGTGATCCGGGCGTGTTTGAGGGAGCGGCGGGCTTCGCCGGCGGAGAGGGGCTTGCGCGAGGCGCGCTTGCTGCGGGAGCCCTCGACGGCGGTGAGGTGGCGGGAGAGCAGGATGGCTTCGGGGCAGCGGCCGGTGAAGCGTTCCCGCTGGCCGCTGGTGAGGGTGTCGAGGAAGTCCTGGACGAGGGGGTGCAGGACGGGTGCCTGGTCGCCCTTGCCAGCGGTGCCGGTGAGGGTTTCGCCGCGGACGGAGAGCGCGGCGGCGACGGTGGGGAGGATGCCGTCGCGGCGGAAGCGGAGCACGGGCGGGGTGTGGGCGGTGCCGGTGCTGCTCCAGCGCAGGCGGGGGTCGCCGGCGGGGCCCGTCTCGGCCGGTTGCGGGCGGCCCGTGCGGGGTGCCGCGTTTTGTGTGGTCGCAGTCTGTGTGATCGCGGTCTGCATGTGCTCTTCCCTCCCGTGGCGGCGGTGCCGGTCGCTGTCGCGCACGCCCCCGTGCTGCGGGACAGCCTGTCAAACGTCCTCTGTCACGTGGAAGCGGGGTCGAATATTCGTATCAATTCGGATGTTCCTGTCCCGCTCGCCGGTGCGTGGCCCGCGGGCGGCCGTGGGTCTTGCCGGAGCACATAGGCTGTGGTGAACCAGCCAGATCCAGCAGGGGGCTACCGCCATGACGACAGGTCGGCTCGGGCAGCAGGCCGCGCCACCCAACGCCGCTTACTCGGGGCAGGTCGTGCATTTCCCGGACCCGGTCCGGGCTGCTCGGCATCCCCACGGGGTGCGGATGGACGGCAACGGTCATCCCGATTTCTCGCGTTACGCGCGTGCGGCGGTGGAGATCGCCGAGCCTCCGGAGGGTTTCGGGGTGGACGAGCTGCGGCTGACGGACGTGGTGTCCGCGAACGCGGCCATGCGGGCGGCGGGCCATCCGCTGTGGGACACGGTGGGCCCGGTGGCGACGCCGCACGGCTGGACGTGGCACCACGTGGCGGGTTCGCGCCGGATGGAGCTGGTTCCGGTCGAGGTCAAGGCGCTGCTGCGGCACCACGCGGGTCTGGCGACGGCTCCGGTGGACCACGACAAGCGCGGGGCCCGGCCGTTGCAGGAGGTGCGTCCGGCGCACCTGGGGCTGCCGAAGGCGCTGGTGTCGGTGTCGGAGTCGCAGGTGCAGGGCGTCGAGGAGGACCTGGGGTACCGGCTGCCGGAGGCGTACCGCTCGTTCCTGAAGGCGGCGGGCGGTTGTGCGCCGGTGGGTGCGGGGCTGCTGGTGGAGCTGGGGCTGCTGGTGGACCAGCCGTTCTTCACGGTGCGTGAGGAGGCGGCGGTCAACGACCTCGTGTACGTCAACAAGTGTCTGCGGGACCACCTGACGAAGGACTACCTGTGCGTGGCCTTCGTGCAGGGCGGGCTGCTCGCGGTGAAGGTGAAGGGGGAGGGCGTGGGCTCTGTCTGGTTCTCCCCGTACGACGACGCGCGCGACCGGGACGGCTGGTCGGTGCAGGAGCGCGTGGAGCGTCTGTTGCTGCCGTGCGGTGCCGATTTCGATGCCTTCCTGGAGCGCTTGGCGGGGAACCCGCCGGAGCTGGAGACGGTGGCCGGTCTGATGGTGGACGGCGGATTCGCGCGTTCGGTTGCAGTGTCCGGCGCCGGCATGGGTGAGGGGTGACGGCGTCGTGGTGACGTTCGCGCAGGCGCAGGAGCGCGCCGAGGAGTGGATCAACGGGGACGTGCCCGGCTACCAGCACCGTGAGGTGCGGGTACGGGAGTTCGGGCTCGGGTTCGTGGTGTGGGCCGAGGACCGGGCGGCCGGTCCGGTGTCCGGTGGTGGGCGGCAGCGGCTGGTCATCGCGCGGGACAGCGGTGAGGTGACGCTGTGGCCGGGCCTGCCGGTGGGCGAGGTGATCCGGCGGTACGAGGAGGAGTACGGGGCGGCTGCTGCGTCGGCGGCTTCGGAGGCTTCGGTTCCGCCGCCGCGGATCGACTCGGAGCAGACCTCGTTCATGCTGACCCCGCCGCAGTGGCTGCAGGAGGCGGCGGACCGGGCGGGGATCCCGCCGGCGGTCGGGGACGCTTCCGCGGGTGCTTCGGGTGCTTCGGGTGCTTCGGGTGCTTCGGGTGCTTCGGCCGGGCCGGCTGCGGTTGCGGCTGCGGCCGGTGCGGACGAGCCTGTTCCGCTGAGTCGTGGGGGCGAGGTCCCCTACGAGCCGACCGCGAACGACGGGGTGCCGGCCGGGTCCACGCCGTGGGCCGGGACCGATGTGAACTCCGGTGCCGACGACGGCTCGGTGCCGCTGCCGGCGACGGTGTTCGCGCCGCCGCTGTCCGGGTCCGACCTGGACGACGCGCCCTCGCCCTCCGGGGTGGCCCCGGAGGCCAAGACCACGCTGATGGCGGGCGGCAGCCGGCTGCCGAAGACCACGGTCGCTCCGGCGCTGGCGGTGCCGGCGGAGGCCGCCGCCATCGCCGACGCGCCGACCAGCCGGGCCCGGGC